>CAYPYT010000124.1:0-4418 GCA_964415105.1 uncultured Planctomycetia bacterium
TTCGAACCTGTGACCCTCTGCTTAGAAGGCAGATGCTCTATCCAACTGAGCTACGGGCGCACGATTATGTTTCTTACTTACAGCCCCAAACCACTCTCTCCATTCGAGGTTAGGAATTAAACGATTTTTTCGTTTAATTCCTTTTTATGGTGCGGATGAAGGGAATCGAACCCCCACGGTATAAACCACTAGCTCCTAAGGCTAGCGCGTCTGCCAGTTCCGCCACATCCGCATAATACCACTCTAAAAATTGGTCGGGAAGATGAGATTCGAACTCATGACCCCCTGCTCCCAAAGCAGGTACGCTAGCCAAACTGCGCCACTTCCCGTTTTTATTAAACCCTTCAACTTGAATTCTTATAAATCGCCCCTATTCGACTTGTCATTATATCAACACGTTTTTTAGAAGTCAATCCTCAATTTTTCTATTGACTAAACCCTTTTAAGTACATAGAATACTATTGCGTTACGGAATTAATCGTGTGGTGGGCGTAGCTCAGCTGGTAGAGCGCCTGACTGTGGCTCAGGCTGTCGTGGGTTCAAGCCCCATCGCTCACCCCATTTTCTCCAATAGGGATACCCCCCCGCTTCGTCTTATGGATAAAGCGAGGGGTTTTTATTAATTCTCATACCATGAAAAAGGAAGTTGACAATTTCGTATTTCATGGTATACTTTAGACATGATAGCCAGAAACGAATATCTTGATTCTATAAGAAAAGCTCTAAGTCGGAGTCGGGCGGTGGCGCTTTTAGGTCCCCGACAATCCGGTAAAACGACTCTTGCCCGGGAGTTAGTTGATATTCATTCCCCCAATTATTTTGATCTTGAGGATCAAAGCAGTCTGAGTGCCTTAACCAATCCGAAAAACATGCTTGAGTCTTTAAAGGGGTTGATTGTTATTGATGAGGTTCAGCAACGCCCCGAACTTTTTCCCGTTTTACGTGTCCTTTTAGACCGCAAACCATTACCCTCAAAATTCCTTATTCTTGGAAGCGCGTCTCCCGACCTTTTGAAACAATCATCTGAATCCCTTGCGGGACGTTTGGAATTGATTGAAATGGACGGATTTGATCTTGCCGAAGTTGGTGAAAAAAAATCGTCACGGCTTTGGTTAAGAGGAGGATTTCCATTATCATTTTTGGCTAAGAATAATGCGGACAGCTTTAGTTGGAGAAAAAATTTTATTAAAACATTTCTTGAACGTGATTTGCGTGAACAGGGAATTGATCTTCCGTCCGTGACATTGCATCGTTTTTGGGCAATGCTTGCCAATAGTCATGGACAGATATGGAATGCGGCACCAATTGCATCTTCATTGGGCCTTTCAGAACCAACTATCAGAAAATATTTGGATATCCTTACCGGCGTATTCATGATGCGCCAGCTTCAACCATGGCATGTAAATATTAAAAAGCGTCAAGTCAAATCTCCTAAAATATATCTCCGTGACACGGGTATACTAAATTCATTTTTAGAATTAAAGACTGAAACAGAAGTGTTACGTCATCCATATTACGGTGCATCATGGGAAGGGTTTGTAATCGAGCAATTGATTCGTATTCTTGAGATTGACCATCCATATTTTTGGGCGACGCATCAAGGAGCGGAAATTGATCTGGTTTTTAATAAAGGAGGACAGATGTTCGGCGTAGAAATCAAGCGATCGGATGCCCCCAAAATAACTCCATCTATGAAAAATGCGCTTGAAGATTTAAAGCTTAAACACATTGCTGTTATTTACCCCGGTAAAAAATGCTATTCAATTAATAAACAAATCAACGTTGTGCCGTTTGGTAAAATTTTAGGCGGGATGAAGGAATTATTTGGGTAGCGATAGATCTATTGAAAAGCTCAGGACACGTGAGTCCTCCCTTACGAAGTGAAAGAAAGAGAAAATAAAGATTGGAAACGAGAAAAAAGGTAAGATCAATAGAATCAAAGAATAAACAATGGAGAGATCTCTTTGAAAAATTAGGCAGGGATCCTTCGCTTCGCTCAAGGATGAACAGTCGGGGAGTTCTTCCCCGACTGTTCATTTATTTAGGCTTTTTCAGATATTCTTTCACAGCTTTCTTGACTTCTCTAAGCGCTATCGCGCGATGGCTGATACGATTTTTACGGTCTTGCTCCATTTCCGCGAAAGTTTCTTGATATCCCTTGGGCACAAAAAGAGAATCATATCCAAATCCGTTCTCACCTTTTGGTGTTAAACTGATCTCACCTTTCACCAAACCTTCAAAACTGCCCAAGAGAATACCTTTTTCCGCGATGGCAATATGACAAACGAATCTGGCCTGCCTGTTTTTTTGGGGAACGCTATTGAGCAGTTTAAGCAGTTTTCTGTTATTTTCCATATCTGTCGCGTTTTTTCTGGCAAAACGCGCTGATCGTACGCCGGGTTTACCGCCCAGGGAGTCAACTTCCAGTCCTGAATCATCTCCTAAGACTAATCCGTCAAAAATTCTTGAAATGGTTAAAGCTTTTTTAACGGCATTTTGCCGAAAAGTTTTCCCGTCTTCGAGGACAAGAGGAGGCACGACTTCAAGATCATTATAGTTTATCACCTTAATCCCGCTGACCCCTCTTAAAAGAGTTTCCATTTCACATCGCTTTTTAACATTATGACTCGCGATCAGTACCTTAACCATCAAAACACACCCCCCAACACTGTTTTTTGTTTCTCAATAATATTTTGGGTCCCCTTTTTGCCTAACTGTAACAATTCATTCATCTGGTCAGAATCAAACGGAGCTTTTTCCGCGGTTCCCTGCACTTCAACAAACTTCCCGGAATCAGTCATCACAATATTCATATCGACTTCCGCGCGGGAATCTTCTTCATAATTAAGATCCAGACAACTATTCCCATCAATTATACCCACACTTATCGCCCCAATAAAAGCCTTAATTGGAACACTATTTAGTGTTCCTTGTTTTTTCAACTGTTTAAGCGCTAAACAAAGCGCTACAAAACTGCCGCTTATACTCGCGCATCTCGTGCCTCCATCCGCCTGAAGAACATCACAATCCATCCAGATCGTTCTCTCCCCCAGCAGGTCCATATCGACAACACTCCTCAAAGACCTTCCGATCAAACGCTGTATTTCATGAGTTCTTCCGTTCTTTTTTCCCTTAGAAGATTCCCTAAATACTCGTTTTTGACATGATCTTGGAAGCATACCGTATTCAGATGTTATCCACCCGGTGCCTTGCCCTCTCAAAAAAGGAGGAACTTTGTCTTCCACGCTCGCGGTACACACAACTTTCGTATTTCCGATCTCAAAAAGACATGAACCTTCAGCATACCGTATATAGTCCGTACTGATATTAACTTTTCTTATGCCGCCCGCTAACCTGCCGTCTTGCCGCATGATACCCCCTCTTCATTAAATAAACCTAATTAATGACAAATACCAAAATTCAAACTTGTCATTTGCCATTACCTATACACATCATTTCCTTCACAGTCTATTCCTACCACAAGCGGAAAGTTTTCCACTTCTAACCTATAAATCGCTTCGGGACCCAAATTTTTAAACGCGACCGCGTTACAGCTTTTTACTTTCAGGCTCAAATACGCTCCGGCCCCGCCGGGAGCTAAAAAATATATTCCGGAATAACGCTTAATCGCGCGAGCAACTTCTTTCGACCTTGCACCTTTCCCTATCATGTATTTAACTCCCGCTTTCAGAAGTTGAGGCGTAAAAGAATCCATCCTGCTTGAAGTGGTAGGCCCACATGAACCTATAACGCGGGTTCCTGAAGGCGCGGGGCCTGAGTAATAAACTATCTCTCCGTTAAGAGCCACCGGAAAGGTTTTACTTTTTTCTATTAATTCAACCAATTTCAAATGGGCTTCGTCTCTGGCAGTATAAATTATCCCGGACAAAAGGACTTCATCTCCGGCTTTGAGCTTGCGTATTTCCTTACTATCTAAAGGTGTTCGTATTTTTTTCATTTTTATTTGTCTATTCCTATTTATCGCACGCCATCGTTCAACCTCAAAGGATGGATAGTACTCCGTCACCCTTAAATGAGGAGTATTTTATATTACAGATCCCCGCTTTCGCGAGGATGACAAAATGGTGGAGTCATTCCCGCGCCCCTTTTTTTCATTCCCGCGCCCTTTGTTGTCATTCCCGCGCCCCTTGTTGTCATTCCCGCGCAGGCGGGAATCTCTGTGACAGTACCCCTCATTTGAGGGTTGACGGACTATACTATAGCTTAACCCCGCGAGGATTAACTCCTATGCTTTTGCGAGCGGACGCATGTGTCTGCGACCATCAAACCCCGCCGCCAACCTTAACCATTCACTGTCTGCCGCTAAATCGCCGCGCTGGCCGAACGAAGGGCATGACAAGAAAGGTTTATCGCGACAGGCAAACCCGCGATATGTGTCGGCGCGGTTTCTATATTCA
>CAYPYT010000125.1:0-4324 GCA_964415105.1 uncultured Planctomycetia bacterium
GTTGTTTACGGTGAACATCCCGAAACGGACGCGGATTATATTGCCCGGACTCTTAAAACCATTTACGCTGTGAAATTAAAAACTAAAAAAGGATGGGGACAAATTCGCCGGGCGAATGTCAATGCCGCCCCCTTATCGATAGAAGAACTTAAGAAATTAAAGGAAGTTGGTATCGGAACGTATCAAGTTTTTCAGGAAACATATCACCGTCCGACGTACGCGAAAGTTCATCCGGCGGGTACGTTAAAGTCAAATTACCTTTGGAGGCTTTACTGTATGCATAGATCTATGGAAGCCGGAGTAGATGACGTAGGAATGGGGGTTCTTTTCGGGCTTAGTGACTGGCGGTTCGAGGTTATGGGGCTTTTATATCATGCCCGGGAACTGGAAAAGAAATTCAATATCGGGCCTCATACGATTTCTTTTCCGCGTCTTGAGGAGGCGGACAATACGCCCTTTACGTTCGCGTCAAAATATAAAGTAAATGACGAAGATTTTAAAAAGATAGTGACGCTTATAAGATTGATGGTTCCGCATACGGGTATGATTCTTACCGCGCGCGAGCGCCCCGAAATAAGAAAAGAAGTTATCTCTTTAGGGTGCACTCAGTTTGACGCGTCTACGCGCATAGGAATAGGCGCCTATAGCGATAGATATTCCGAACAGGAAGGTGCTCGCCAGCAATTTTTATTGGGGGATACCCGGAGTCTTGACGAGATCGTAAGAGAGCAGGCGTCTGAGGGAAGAATAACTTCGTTTTGTACAGCCGGATATCGCTGCGGCAGAACCGGTGAGTGTATTATGGATCTTTTGAAGACGGGCGCCGAAGGTAAATTCTGTAAATTAAACGCGATCCTCACCTTTAGAGAATGGCTTGACGATTTTGCTTCCGAGGAAACGCGCATTGTGGGAGAGAAGGTTATTGAGACTGAAATCGAACAGATCAAGCGTGAAGGCTGGCCCGTATATCCGCAGTTAATGGAGTATTACAAAAGAATAAAAAACGGCGAAAGAGACCTTTATTTCTAAGAACAAAAGAGCGGACCGCCCCAGGGCTGGTTCATGCTGTGCTGTTTTTCACTAACATTCGCTTCCGCGACCCGTCTTTGAATCACCATCCTCGTAGGATAGTGGTGTCGGGCGTCACCACTAACCTACGAGGATGGTGATTACGATAAAGTGTAGGGGCGGACCTCGGCGCGCGCCCGTGAATGGCAAGTTCAACCTACGAGGTTGAACTTGGGGTATTTTGATGGTGGTTTAAATAATAACCACAGCATGAGCCAGCCCTGGCCTTGCCTGTCCTGAGCCTGTCGAAGGGAGCCGGGATCTCTATACTTTAGGGTGATTGGAGCCTTATGACAAAAAAAGAAATTTTAGAATATTTGAGCGGAGCGCGGGATGAGGAGCTTTTTTCTGAAGCGCGCCGCGTGCAGAAGGCGGCGACAGGCGATAACGTTTTTCTGCGCGGGATCGTTGAATTTTCAAATAATTGCGAGCGTAACTGCGCGTATTGCGGTTTGCGGAGGGATAACGCGAGTTTAGTGAGATATGATATGTCCGTACGGGAGATAATAAATGCTGTTCGGCCGATTTATAACGCGGGGATAAGGACAGTTGTTCTGCAGTCGGGTGATAACTTGAGTTATACTCGAAAAAAAGTTTGTGAAATAATTGAAAACATAAAAAAACGATACAAAAATATCGCGGTCACGCTGTCTTTGGGCGAAAGACCTTTGGATGATTACAAAGCGTTTAAGGACTCCGGAGCCGATAGATATCTTTTGAGGATAGAGACAACAAATTCCCGTCTTTACAAAAAACTTCATCCCGGCCAATCGTTAAAAAGGCGAATGGATATTCTTGAAGACCTAAGAAAAATAAAGTATCAGGTCGGGACAGGGAATATTGTGGGACTGCCGAATCAGTCTACGCGGGACTTGGCGGAAGATATTTTGTTTTTTAAAAAATTTCAGCCCGACATGATAGGTTTGGGGCCTTTCCTCGCGCAAAAGGACGCTTTACTGAAAAACGAGCCCAATGGCGCGTTTTATCCGACTCTCAGAGTTCTATCGCTTGCAAGGATTGTGACCAAAAACGCGTTTTTGCCGATTACGACGGCACTGGTGACTATTGCGGCGGAAAAGCAGAAGTGTATCGCGTTAAATTCCGGCGCGGACGTAATAATGCCTGACTATACTCCGAAAAAATACAGCAAAAACTATAAAATTTATGATAATAAAAGCATAATAACCCTGCCGAAAGCAATCGATCTCATAAAAACCGCAAGAAGAGTTTTATCATTAGAGAGAGCCGATTCGTTAAAGGTCTATCCCAATACAACCTCAAAAATATTGCCATCCCGACCTTGCCTGTCCTGAGCCTGTCGAAGGGAACCGGGATCTCTGCTCCTTTTTGGTGATTGTTTTTTATAATTGGTATTACGAAGGATATGCGAGGCTAATGGTGTGGAAGTTGAAATCGGTGATCACGAAATAGGGAAAATGGTCTCACAAGATCCTGTCGAAAGAGTGAAAATTGCAATAAAGTTAGCGTTGTCTCCTATCTGTAGATTTTCTGCCGGAGAAATCCAATCTATTCACAGATACATTGGAATGATTCTTGATATGGTTTAATGGACGTTCCTAATTGTACAAAACACACAAGAATTGAACATCATTCATTATCTAAAGTTTTCCATTTACAAACATTTGAACATGGTGTCTAATATATAATAATAATCCGGTTTTGTTTGCTGGTTTGAGTGGAACATATTCTTTTAATGAAAGGATGAAGTGTATGAAAAGATTTTTCGGTGTCTTTTTGTGCTTATGTATTTTTTCTTTTTCGCGGGCGTTAAGCGCCTCGGAAAAAGAGCCGACAATGCAAGAGCTTATGTGGGAAATTAAGGCGCTTAACGCACGAGTAGTTGAACTTGAAACAAAACTCGAGGGACAGCAAGCACAGCAAATGGCTATGCCCAAAAGGAAAAAGGTAGTACGCGCCGACGATTTGAGGGATTCTCAGCAGCCGCCGCACGAAAACGAGACCATAGGAGAAAAATCAGAAGAGAGGGATGTTACGGACTCCTTATTTATAAAATCCGCTATGCCCGGAGACTTCAGGATCGGAGCGGATATTACCGCGATAATTCAAAGTTCACCTGAGACGCATCTTTTAGGCGGGAAAAATGTAGGGAAAACCGGCGGTTCTTATCAGGCGAACGTAACTATCGCGAATGAATTTACGGAAATTAACGGTATGGCGCTCGCGAATTTACGTATTGACCAAGGGGACGGAGTTGAGGGGTATGTTACGGTTTACAGCAACGTGGATAATAACAATTGGGATGACGATCAATTTTCGCTGAGTGAAATGTTTTATGAACAGCGTTTTCTGGAAAAGAAAATTGTTATAGATTTTGGAAAGCTTGACCCGACGGTATTTTTCGATCTTAACAAGTACGCGGGATCGGATTCAACACAGTTTCTCGCGAGAATATTTAACAATAGTCCCGTGCTGGAGTTTCCCGATAACGCGGGAGGTATAACCGCGTCTATTTATCCCGAGGAATGGTTTAATTTAGGATATTTAGTCATGAGCGGAGATCCCGATTTAGGAAGGCTCGGATCACAATTATTTCAGCTCGCGCATATAGGATTTAAACCCAAAATTTACGATCGGGAAGGAAATTATAGATTTGAGGCATGGCTCAATACTAATCCGCATACAAGGTGGGATGATAGCAGTAAAGATAATGAATATGCTTACGGATTCTCGATTTCTTGTGACCAGGAAGTAACCGATGTAATAGGAGCGTTCGGTAAATTCGGCTGGCAGGATCCGAAAGTTTATAATCCGACCATTCAGGCGAATGTCTCGGAAGACGCTATTCTTAATACCTCTCCCGATGTTAATAATTTTTCGCTTACGTATATGTGGAGCACCGGTGTTCAGGTTAAGGGCGCGCCTTGGGGCAGGAAGAAGGATTTTTGCGGGTTCGCGGTTGGACAGGTTTTGCCTTCGGATGATATGAAAAATAGTCTCGCGAATACTTCCCGGAACCGGCGCGACGCCAAAAGTGAAAGTCATTTTGAAACATATTATAACTTTCGCGCCAACAAGTATTTGGCTATAACTCCGGGAGTACAGCTTATTTGGGATCCATATGGGGCGGATTCCGGAGATAAGGATATGATATCCGTGTATACCGTACGCGCGCATGTTGATTTTTAATAAAAGGTTATTGAAACGGAAAGTTTTTAACAAGGTCTCGCCGCCTGGGATTTGGGATAAATGCGCTACGCTACATTTATCTCGGAGC
>CAYPYT010000126.1:0-4300 GCA_964415105.1 uncultured Planctomycetia bacterium
CTTTACTACCATCCTACGAGGTTGCACGTATGGTATTGTGTTAATGCCCGTTCGAAAAACACCACCAACCCGCAGCAAGCTACGGGAATTGACCCTCAGATATTAAATGGTGACGTTGTTAATTTATATCTTACTTTATTTTTTTTAATTAAATGAGAGACGTCCCTATTTATGCTACCTTTTTTTTATTTAATTAAATGGGAGACGTCCCTATTTAATTTTTCTATTGTTTCCGGGGGGAGGGGGGATTTTTCCAGCTCTTCTATGATATTGCGAGCGGCGGTGTCTCTTTTTTCTTTATCCGCGCGAAGTACTTGACATAATTCGGTCAGTTTTCCGGCTATATCCTTTAATTCGTCTTTTTTTCTGAGTTTGATGTCTCTTGAATAATCTCCCGCTTTAAGAGAATCTATGTATTTGCTTATTCTATAAATGGGTCCGGCAATTCTATGCGACAACAATATCCCCATAACCACAAAAATAGGTGTAATTAAAAGCATTCGGAAGATAAGAACCCAATTGGCGGACTGAAAGATATAAATCAGCCGGCTCCTCGGATATACATTAGCCAGTTTCTCTCCCAAAGTAACCCACGTTGTCCAATATACGGTATATCCCGCGACTGCCGCGCCGATATATATAAAAAGCAGGATGTAAAAAATATATCTTAATTGAAAACCCATATGTACGATATATTGTCTTCTTTTAAATTTTTTCTCAGCCATTACTTCCTCCGTTTTTCGCGAAATTTTTCCATATAACCATATCTCTTTTTACGGTTAAAACAATAGATCCGCCGGAGGCGGAATTTATTATGTTATTCAATTCTTTGATCCCCATATACCTTACGTCCTGTCCGGCGATCTCTGATATAATATCGTCTTTTTTTATGCCGCTCTCCTCCGCGGGAGAAGACTCATACACATCTTCAACTATCATTCCTTCCATTTCAGAATACCCCGGTTTTATTCCGGCCAGATTACCGTATTTCAAGGACGCGTTCTTCAAATTTAAATTATAATCTCTCTTAACTGTCATTTGAACATCCATAACCGGACTCAAAAGTTTATCCATAATATCTTCCGGATCCATATAATTAACGGATCTGGCCCATAACGACATAATAACATCGCCTTTTTTGATGCCGCCTTTCGCGGCGGGAGAGGCGGGACGAACTTCCGAGATAACAATATCTTCAAGGTTTTTCGAGAGAGTTAGTCCCAAAACATCTTTGACTCTTTCACGTTTTTCTTTATCGGCATCTTCCTTTACCCCGGGCATGGCTCTTTCACCCGCGTTAAGCCGTTCAACATGGTCAAGTTTCTGCTTACGCCCGGAATTAACGACATAAATTCCGACATAGTTCAACCCTTTACGCGCTTTTTTGTACTCAGGATTGATAGTTAAAGCTTTGTTGTAATAGTAGTAAGCTTTAATAAACTGGCCCCTATCCTGACAAAGTTCCGCGAGACTGACGAGATTTTGTTCTTCTCTGTCATAAATAAGCTGTTCAATATCAGTTCTCATCAGCTGTTTTTCTCCGTTCATCGTCGACAAAACTATCCTGTCTTTATACTCTTCAACAACAACTCCCTTTATGGGCCCGTTCTTTTTCACATATACCGTATCCGCGAAAGACGCGGAGGAACACATTGCCGCCAAGACTCCCGCGATAAAAAACGTAACCACGCACCATTTTATATTTTTTTCATAAAGACGCGCTCCCCCGAGCATCATATCACCTTCGCTTTGATTTATATTTTAGTCTCTGCTTATACAGATATTCCAAAAGATCGGTTTTGTCCGCCGACGCGCTTCCTGTTTCGTCCGTCTGTCCATTATCGTAATCAATTTCAGCTCCCAATATTTCCGTATCAAGATTCTGCTCGCGGGACTCTTTCTCCTCTATCTTGGCCAAATGATGCGCCATTACCTGTTCCTTAAACCACGGAACGGCATTCCCTGATAAAGACTCAAGTTCACCTGGATCTTTAAACATTAAAGTTTTTCTCTGCTCGCCTTCCTCTATCCAATATTTTTTATTTTCGATCTCACCTTCGGGATTTATTCCGCAAACAAAAACCTTGTTGTCAAAAACCACCACATTCGTATACGCCCCGTCACTTGTCGCGCCCCAACCGCTGTTCAAAGATTCCGTTACTACCGAAGGCGTTAAAACCCTGAATTTTTCATCATGTGAAACGTTTTCAAGAATAGCTAATATTTCACCCCTCAAAAGCTGTACCTTAAAATACCCGTCAAGTCTAAGCACTACCAAACTTTTTTCTTCGATAGTGATCACATTGCTGGCTTCTTTATCAAAAGCGATAGTCACCGACGAATCCGTACCGGTCTTGATCCAATCCCCGGCATGCAATATCATTTCTTTTTCGCACTTCACTCCTTGATTCGCGTCTTTCAGCACGACTTTAACGTCCCCTCTGACTGAAAATACGGATACAATTTCGTCTTCGGCAAAAGCCGGCGGCGTCGTAAATAAAACACCCGCCAAAATCAACACTGTTATTGATGCTTCAAAAATAAAGCGATTAGTAATTTTGCCGGTCATTTTATTTTATCATTCCCGCCAAGCTTGTCCCCGCAAGTTCTAAGCGGTAAGCGTGAATCCCCGTAAGGGTACCCATCCTTTGAGCGTTGACGGAGTGCTGTTTTTTTCATAAACATTTTATATTAACCCCCGCTCAAGAAATCATCCCCGTTAAAAAACTATTATGATTGTAATATACCTTACCTAATGCTTTCATTTTTTGCAAATTTAGCTTTTTTCAAGATTTTTTCAATGCCGACAAGCAAGATTAACAATACTCCGCACAAAAGCATAAAAACATCACCATATGTCGTATAGTAAACTCGACCGACATACATATTTATATGATCCGCGAGAAAAGCGCTAACAAAGATTTCTTTTCCGTTTTTATTAGCTACATTCAATATCTTTCCCGTCGAATCAATAAAACATGAAATGCCGGTATTCGCCGCGCGTATCATGGGTACCCGATTTTCTACCGCCCGAAAAACCGAAGCCTGAAGATGCTGTCGAGCGGCGGCAGTTTTCCCGAACCACGCGTCATTTGTTATGGTCACCATAAAATTAGCGCCCTTTTTTACGAATTTCCGAGTTATGTACGGGAAAATATCCTCGAAACATATAAGCACACCGAACTTATAAAAATCCGTACGTCGCGTTTTCGCTTTTTCTGACGAACTTAAAACAACAGATCTGATCCGAAAAATATCATAATTTCCGCCGCGCTGGAAATTTCCTATAGGTTTATCAATATGCTCCCTTAGAAAAGAAAAAGTCTTTTTGAAAGGTATATATTCCCCAAAAGGAACAAGATGCGTTTTACTGTAAAATCCGGAAACTTTCGCGTCTTGGTCAAAAAGCATCGCGCTGTTAAAATATTCATCACCTTGCTTCACCACAACACCCACCAGAAGCGGCGTTTTCCATTTTTCAATAAACGCGGCGATTTCCGGAGGCGCTTCCGTCATATTTTCAACAAGATACGGATACGCCGTTTCCGGCCAAATTACCATATTAGGAGAATCTTGCTCTACTGTTTTTTCGGTTAAATTTACATATTTCTCAATAATTTCATCCGCGAAAGCAGCATCCCATTTATGATCTTGCGGAATGTTTCCCTGCACTACACTCGCTTTAAAACTGCCTCTGACATAATAACTTTTGAACTTGTATATGCCGTACGTGACCGCCACTACAATAAGAAGCAGTGTGGCCATCAAATAGGCAACTTTTCTTTTTGAACGAAAAACCCACGCGGCAAACGCGGTATTGACCGCGGCAATAATAAAAGACACTCCGTACGCGCCGGTCAGATCAGCGATTTGTATAAGGTTGAGATTTGTATACTGCGAATACGCGAGAAGCCCCCAAGGGAATCCGGTAAAGATGAACCCGCGCGTATATTCGAGAATCACCCACATCAAAGGAATCGCCAAAAAATTTACGGACGACTTTACAACGTATTTAACACCGAGTCCGAAAATACCGTAAAGACTCGAAAGAATGATAATAAGTATGAACATCCCGGGAATTGTAACGCCCGCGAGCCAAGATAAAAGACCGGAAAAAAATATTACACCGGTTAAAAAAGGATAAAAAAAAGCTTCTTTTATGCTGAGCCGATACCTGAAAATACACAACATCGGAACCAGAGCGACCCACGCTAAAAACGCGAATTCAAAAGGCGGAAACGCGAGAAAAGAAAGAACCCCCGATAAGGCCGCCAGCAATATTTTTATCCGCGTATCCCGC
>CAYPYT010000127.1:0-2680 GCA_964415105.1 uncultured Planctomycetia bacterium
CGAGGTAAAGTGTGTACGCAGAGAAAAGGGCGGACACATGGGGCCGCCCCTACGAAGAGAGATAAAAATATGAAATCTTTCGAATTTAAAAAAATAGAAAAAAAATGGCAAAAACGCTGGATAGAGAGTGGTCTTTTTAAAACGGACACGAAAAATTCGGCGAATAAATATTATTGCCTTATGATGTTTCCGTATCCGTCGGCGGCATTGCATGTCGGGCATGGACGCAATTATATTATCGGAGATGTTGTTGCCAGATATAACATGATGAAGCGGAATAACGTCTTGACGCCTATGGGCTGGGACGCGTTCGGGCTTCCCGCGGAAAATGCCGCGCTTAAAAACGGAATTCATCCGAAAGAGTCTACGTTTAATAATATCGCGACGATGAAACGTCAAATGACCTCATGGGGCGTCCAATATGACTGGGGCAGGGAGGTAGCTTCCTGCGAGCCGAATTATTACAAGTGGACTCAGTGGATATTTTTAAAACTTTTCGAAAAAAATCTCGCGTATAAAAAAAAGGCGTTTGTTAACTGGTGTCCGTCCTGTAATACCGTTCTCGCCAACGAACAGGTTACTGACGCGCGCTGTGAAAGGTGTGATTCAGAGGTAGAGCAGAAAGAACTTGAGCAATGGTTTTTCAGAATTACCGATTATGCCGAAAGACTTCTTGACGATCTTTCAAAATTAGATGAATGGCCGGCAAAAGTGAAGACAATGCAAAGCAATTGGATAGGCCGTTCGAGCGGAGTTAATATAGATTTTCCGATCTGTGATTCCCTTGAAAAACTGACTTGTTTTACGACAAGGGTGGATACGATATATGGCTGTACATATATGCTTCTTTCCGCGGAACATCCGATGGTGGAAGATCTTATAGAAAATAGCCCCGAAAAAGAGAAGATCAAAAAATTGGTGAATGAAATTCGTATGGAATCTAAACTGAAACGGAGGCAGATCTCTCCGGAAAAGAAAGGGATCTTTACCGGACGTTTCGTGATCAATCAAATAAACGGTAAAAAAATTCCGCTTTGGATAGCCGATTATGTTTTGATGGAATACGGCACCGGCGCTGTAATGGCGGTTCCCGCGCATGACGCGCGGGACTTTGAGTTCGCGAAAAAATATAAACTACCGATTGAAGTTGTCATAGATAATCCAAAAAAACATCTTGTCATAGGAGAAATGACTGAGGCGTATGAAGATGAAGGTGTGTTGACCGCCTCGGCTCATTTTGACGGGATGAAAAACGCGCTTGCCATGGAAAAAATTGCTGATTATATGGAAAAAGAAAATATCGGCAAGCGAGCCATACATTATAGGCTGAGGGATTGGCTTATTTCAAGACAGAGGTACTGGGGCGCGCCTATACCGATTGTCTACTGCGGGAAGTGCGGGGTCGTACCCGTTCCCGAAAAAGATCTCCCCGTGGTTCTTCCCGAAGATGTTGAGTTCCGTCCGACGGGCGAATCTCCTCTAAAAAACGCGGAAAATTTTGTGCGGACAAACTGTCCCGTTTGCGGGAAAGCGGCCCGTAGAGAAATAGACACAATGGATACTTTTGTCGATTCGAGCTGGTACTTTTTAAGGTATATATCCCCGAATCTCGAAAGCGCTCCTTTTGATAAGAAAGATGTTAACAATTGGCTGCCGGTAGATCAATATATCGGCGGAGTGGAACACGCGATACTTCATCTCTTATATTCGAGGTTTATCACTAAAGTTTTATTTGATCTTGGGTTTATTGGGTTTGACGAACCGTTCAAGCGCCTTTTTACTCAGGGTATGATAATAAAAGACGGCGCTAAAATGTCAAAATCCAAAGGTAATGTCGTCAGTCCCGACGCGTTAATCGAGAAATACGGAGCGGATACTGTGCGTTTATACACTCTTTTTATCGGACCCCCCGAAAAAGACGCGGAATGGTCGGATCGCGGGGTTCAGGGGGCGTATAGGTTTCTTAAAAGAGTGTGGACGCTTTTGGATGTACTAAATGACGCGCCGGGTTCAGTGGAAGACAAAGCCGTCGCGCGCGATCTCGCGCGAAAGATGCATCAGACCATTAAAAAGGTTACCGAAGACATTGACGGATCTTTTCATTTTAATACCGCCATCAGCGCGGTTATGGAACTTGTCAATTTGATATACAGAGTTATAAGTGAAAAAGGTCCCGGTTGTTATTCTCAAGAAAATATCCGGGAGGTTTTAAGCAATGTGTGTCTTCTTCTCGGTCCTTTTGTTCCTCATATGACCGAAGAGATCCGCGAAAAAATGGGAGAGAAGAAAAGCGTTTTTGAATGCCGGTGGCCGGATTTTCGTGAAGATATGATTGATGAAGATATGGTTGTTCTCCCCATTCAGATCAATGGTAAGTTAAGGGGGCGCTTGCCGGCCCCGCGCGATTTAAGCGAAGAAAAAATTAAAGAATTAGTTTTGAATGATAAAAAAATCAAAGATTATCTTGAAGGTAAAAAGATACGTAAGTGGATTGTTCGAGCCAATAAGTTAGTAAATATAGTAGTACAAGTTTGAGGTAATCACTTGGAGTTATTGGTATGGATCCCGCTCCGGCCGGGATGGCATATAGTGTGGTGATATGGATGTAGACGGATCCTATTAGGTTCCAGCTCTTTTGGACCCTGCGAGGTTCCTGCCGGGGTACAAAAAACACCAACCT
>CAYPYT010000127.1:2780-4212 GCA_964415105.1 uncultured Planctomycetia bacterium
AAAAAACACCAACCTCGTAGGTTGGTGGTGGGGCGGAATTTATGAATAAATATTTCATTAAAATTTTTATGATATTTCTCTTTTGCTGGATCTTTTCTTTTAGACCTGCTTTCACGGAAGATATGACTCTTTCATATTCTGATAATTACGCGCCGCGCATTCCCATACAAATCGTAAAAAAAATTGTTTTACCGAAAGGATATCATGAAGGGATTTCCTTTTACAAAGATCGGGTTTGGGTAAGTAACGGCAAAGGTCAAAATACATGGGTGATCAATCCCGAGACCGGAGACGTGGAGTCGGAAATAAAGTCTGCCGGAAAGTTTACCGAAGCGATCGCGCGCGCGGCGGACGGTCTTTATTGGATTACGGATTGGGAAGACAGAACAATATACAGGGCGAAACTCTTTGAAGATCAGATGGAGATAAAGTCTACTATTCCCATTCAAGACGCTCGACCGGCCGGAATTGTACGCGCCGATGGCGCGATGTACGCAATAACCTGGGATAGAGGGCTCGGAACTAAATACTATCTTTTAAAATTTGACAAAGAAGGAAATATTTCCGCGCGAATAACAATAAAAAGAATACATGAACCCGCGCATTTGGCTTGGGACGGGAACGCTTTATGGATCACCAGCTGGTATAGCGGGATCGTTTATAAGATCAATATCGATTCGCTTGAAGTGGAAGGTTCTTTTAAGTCGCCGGCAGGTGAGACCACGGGAATCGCGTGGGACGGTGAACATTTTTGGATCACCGGCACAAACGCGGATTTGTATAAGGTAAAAATCGAACAATAATAATGAGTCTTAGCTAAAAATAATAGGGGCAAAAAAATGCCCCTATTATTTTATTCTTTCTTTTGAAAGATAGTCAAACGTGGATTGTTGAAAAATAAAAAAAGATACATTTGAACGAGAAAAGGCGCGCTAAAACATGCAATTAAATATTTACGAAAAGATTGTCATCATCATTTTAATGACAGCACTTTTTGCGGGGTCGGCAATTTTGTTTATAACGGACCGCGCGGGGCGAAAAGAAATTACTATTGTAAGGGGCGGTATCGAAAAGAGGTTAACATTGAGTGAAGTAAAAAAACACTATCTGGAAGAGCGAAAAATTAATATTAACAGCGCCTCTCGAGAAGATCTAATTTCCATTCCATCTGTCGGAGAAGTTCTTGCCGAGAGAATAATTGAATACAGAAGCCTTCACGGCAGTTTTTACGACAAAAAAGACCTTTTGGGTGTATCCGGTATCGGCGAAAAAAAATTAAAGAAAATTGAAGGATATATCAGTGTTTAGACGTTTTTTGGAACATACAAGATCCCGTGTCAAGCCGCAGGGTTGGCGAATTCGGGTGATAGAATAGTGGAGTGCATCCTCGTAGGTTGGTAGTGTTCTTTACTACCATCCTACGAGGTTGAAC
>CAYPYT010000128.1:0-4205 GCA_964415105.1 uncultured Planctomycetia bacterium
ATGTAAGCAAATATTTCGTAGTTTAAAATGTGCAGTTAATTAACGTAATCGGTATAATATAGAAAGAAAAAAAAGTGTTCAAAAAAATAAAGATATTGAGCAAAAACTTGACTGTAGCGATATCTGTATTTTTTGTTCTAAATTTAAGCGTTTGGGTCTCAGCCGTTCCCTCCAACCCTGAAGACGAATTTCAAAAAGGTGTGTGTTTTACGTGCTGGTCAAAAGATAAGTTTTCTTCCGCCGGCGCCCGGCAGGCTATCGGCATGTTCCGGAGTATGTCTGCCGGATACCTCCAGATCAATGTGACGGAATATCAAACGCGATACAATTCCTTTAAGATCATATCAACCGAACGCACACCGCGGAAGAGCAGTGTGATAAAAGCGATACATACCGCGCGTACGACCGGACTTAAAGTGATGCTGAAGCCTCATATAGATGTTTTAAATGAAGGAGGCGGAAATTATTGCCGGCAGGATATTGGTTTTCAGGATGACGCGTCATGGAAAAAATGGTTTGAAAATTATGAAAAATTCATTATTCCATACGCCGAAATTGCCGAAATAAATAACGTCGAAATATTTTGTATAGGGACGGAATTATCTTTCGCGAGTCTGAAAACAGAGTTTTGGAAAGACTTGATCTCAAAAATACGAAACATTTATTCAGGGAAGTTGACATATGCCGCCCATTGGGATAATTACAGAAATATTGAGTTCTGGGAAGATCTGGATTACGCGGGGATAAACGCCTATTTCCCCCTTACGGAAGAATCTTCCCCGACGATTGAAGAGATTAAATCCGGATGGCGGTTTTGGATGCGGGAAATAGAATCCTGGCATTCGAAAATAAAAAAACCGGTAATATTTACAGAAATCGGATACTCAAGTTCCGCGCACGCGGCGCGCGAGCCGTGGAAAAACGGCGAAGGAAAAGTCGATATTGACCTGCAGGCAAGATGTTATACCGCGTTTTTTGAAGTTGTCTGGTGGCGAAAATGGGTCAAAGGGGTTTATTGGTGGAATTTTAAACCAATGATCTATGGCGGCGGCAAGTATGACCGCACCTTCACCCCGATGAATAAACCCGCGATTGAGATCTTAAAGAAATGGTATAACTCAGACAGAATTATTTTTGAAAATCGCCAAGAAACAGAAAACGCGCTCGAAATAAGTTTTACCCAGCCTCAAAATCTGCACAATAAGTTCATACAGTTCAAAATAAAAGCGCGTGAAGAAATAAAATCGATCAGATTTGTCTTGCGAGACCGCACGTCAAGATGTTGTCCGGATATTTATCTCGACAACATTACAAATAAATGGAAAACGTTCGCGATAAACATTGAAAAAGAAACATTTGATTTTGTAGATACCAGCCGTATCGATAACATCAGGTTTGAAAGATTATCCCCCGAACGCGCCGAAAAAGCACTGGGAAACATCCTCATGGTAGAGGAAATAAAAGTTTTCTAACCCCCCGCCCTCCCGAGTTATGTCAACTACACCACCAACCTCGTAGGTTGGTAGTAACCTACGAGGTTGGTGTTTCGTAATTAATGCTTGAATTGTTTAGAGAATGATGCATAATTGTGGATGCGGGATTTTCTTTTGAGAAAGGGTATAAGGGAGAATTATGGATAAAACAAATTGGTTTGAAAATCACCGGTCGGCGGGGCGGTTTATCTTGCTCGGGATCATCTGCATTATATCTTTCGGTATGATGGAACTTTTTTTATGGGGCGCGGAATACTATAATTATGTAAAACCTGCCAATAGTGTTTTGTTTAATTGTTATAGACAGGTATATAGCGAAGAACCGGATACGGAATATGTTTTCGGGCATAAACCAAACGTGGATGTTCTACTTGTCAATGGAGACAATAAATACATTTTTGTTACTAATTCTGAAGGATTAAGAGAAAAAAAGGATTATGGAAAGCTGAAAAAAAGTGTAATTTTCTTAGGTGATTCGATAGTTGAAGGGGTTTCTGTTGAGAATGATGAGACTATGGACGCGGTGTTTGAAGAAAAAACCGGGATAACGGCTCTTAATTTCGGGGTCGGATCCAGTAATACCGTACAGGAATATTTTTGGCTGAAGAACAAGTATAAGGACGAATATAATACAAAATTGATAATTTTAGGATTTTGTATAAATGATCTGTTTCAGAACACCTATTTGAGACAGTTTGATTCTGAAAGGTCGAATTGGGCGCTTTATAAGTACTTGGACGATGAATCAATGGGGAAAAATACAAATGTTAAGCTGAAAACGAAACAATTTTTAAGAAGATCTAAAACGTTATCTTTTTTTTACCGCGCGTACACGGAACTGCTTCGTAAAAAATCCGACTTAGCAGGATTGCCGCCATACAGATACAGCGAAGTTTCGGAAGAAAACAAAAAATATACCGCGCTTTATATCAAAAAACTCAAAGAATTTGCCGAAAAGATCGGTTCAGAATTTGTAGTCGTGATCTTTCCGAGAGAAAAACAGCTTACAGCAGAATATAGCGATACACATAGAAGGGCGCAGGATGTTTTAATAGAGATTCTCGAAGAAAACGGTGTGGAATATATAGATCTTTACCCGCTTATGAGAGAAAATTATATAGCTCGCCCCGACATCAAATGGTATCACGATGATACGCATCCCTATAAAAAGGGCCATCAATTGATAGGGCTTCATCTTGCCGAAAAACTCCCGGAAAAATTCCCAGAAGTTTTTAAATAGGGACGTCTCCCAATTAATTAATCGATTAAATAGGAACGTAAATAGGGACGTCACTCAATTAATTAATTAATTGGGAGACGTCCCTATTTAATTTGCGGGTGGAATTTAGCTGTTTACAGCGCCGGAGGCATTTGATAGAATTAATCCCGATTCGGTGAATTGGGGGGTAATTCGCGGGAGCGGGAAATTTAATATGAAAGGGTAAAGGGAAGCGAAATGAAAAAAGTTTTGATCATAGGAGCGGGGGGCGTGGGGAGCGTTGTCGTCCAGAAATGCGCGGCGCGCCCGGAAATTTTTGGCGACATTTGTTTGGCGAGCAGAACTCTCAGTAAATGTGAGAAGATCGCACGGCTTATTGACCGTCCGATTCAGGTCGCGTCTTTAGACGCGGATAAAACAGAGGAAGTCGTAAAACTTATTAATAAGTTCGGACCGGACCTGGTTATAAACGTCGCGCTTCCTTATCAGGACCTCTCTATTATGGACGCGTGTCTTGAAACCGGGACGCATTATCTTGATACCGCGAATTATGAAAAACCGAGTGAGGCGAAATTCTGTTATAAGTGGCAGTGGGACTATCAGGATCGGTTTAAAGAAAAAGGACTCATGGCACTCTTGGGATGCGGTTTTGATCCGGGAGTGACCAATATTTTTTGCGCGTATGCCGCCAAGCACTATTTTGACGAGATTCATACGATAGACATTATGGATTGCAACGCGGGTTCTCACGGGAAAGCGTTCGCCACAAATTTTAACCCGGAAATAAATATACGTGAGATCACACAGCGGGGAAAATATTGGCTCGCGGGCAAATGGATCGAAACAGATCCCTTATCGGAACACAAAACGTTTAATTTCCCGGAGATCGGAGAACGTGAAATGTATCTGATGTTTCATGAAGAACTGGAATCTTTGGTAAAACACATTAAAGGGTTAAAATGTATAAGGTTCTGGATGACGTTCGGAGAGGAATATCTTACACATTTACGAGTTTTAGAGAACGTTGGTATGACCCGGATCGATTCGATAGAATACGACGGGAAACAAATAGTGCCTTTAAAGTTTTTAAAGGCCTTGCTTCCTGAACCATCGTCTTTAGGTGAGAACTATACCGGAAAAACGAATATCGGATGCGTGATGAAAGGCGTGAAAGCGGGAGAAGACAAAGAGATTTATATCTATAACGTATGCGATCACGCTAAGTGTTACCGTGAGGTAAAGTCGCAGGCGATCTCTTACACAACTGGCGCCCCGGCGATGATCGGCGCGGCGCTTATGCTTCAGGGAATATGGAAGGGACAGGGTGTGTTTAACGTGGAACAGCTTGACCCGGATCCTTTTATGGAAGATTTGAATAAATACGGGTTGCCCTGGACGGTTAATGGAATAGAGTGATTGTCCGAACTATCGCCACCACCAACCTCGTAGGATGGTATAATGCGGGCACATGCAATGTGCCCCTACTACCAACC
>CAYPYT010000129.1:0-4190 GCA_964415105.1 uncultured Planctomycetia bacterium
CATTTCTCCCGGCATTAAAAAACCTCGCCCGCCTTCCACATCAATCTCTTCTATCTGCACAGAATCCTGCCAAGCTTTCCAAGCTTTTTCTATCGGCACCGATACTTCAGAGGCAAATTGCTCTTCGCTTTCCCGTGTAGGAAAAAGCGCGCCCGATTCTTTCGCTCCCGCGACGGTGCGAAAAATAACGCTGATTCCAAAAAAACAAAAAAATAAAAATCTAAAATATTTCATACCCCGCCGTTTTTTCGTATGTCGTATGCCGCATATTGTATATCGTCCGAAATCCGCCTCGCAAATGAAACAACACTGCCTTTTTCATGCATTGTGAAACGTGCGACTCAATTATTTTCGCCCGAACAGTTTCAGATATGCCTCTCCTATACTTTCCCAAGTCCATGTATCCCGTATTTTTTTATTAAAATTTAAAACATGTTTGCGGGCGGTTGGCCAATTATTGACCGTCCATTCGATCGCTTTGCCGATATTTCCGGAAAAATTCGCGGAATAATCGCTTGTTATTTTCGCAAGAACACCAAAATCGGTTATTATCCCCCATTCACATGTCTTACCGGAATCGCTTTCGAACATAAATTGCGGACCGTTGGTATCCGCGGATACTATCATAATGCCTCTGGCGGAAGCCTCTACAATGGACATCCCGAACGGTTCTTTAAGCGTCGACAATACGTATATGTGTTTATCGTCGAGTATCTCTTTTTTTTCTTTCTCCGAACTTATCGCCGTTAACATCTTGAACTCTATGCTCAGATTCTCGGGAAGGTCTGCCGCTGACGCTTTAAGCTGTTTTTCATATTCTTCCGAAGACGGTATCCCGGCAATTGTCAGGTGAAATTTTTTCGCCGATAATTTTGCCGCCTTTTTTGCTCCGCGGATAGAGAATTCAACCCCTTTACTGGGATCAATTCTGCAAAAAGTTATCAAATTTATAATTTCCGGAATATTTTCAAGTTTTTTATCGACTTCTTCTTCGGACATTATAAAATTCGCGCCGCATCCGCTGGAAATCAGTATTATCTTTTCGGTATGATCCTTAGTCTTATCAAACTCGGCAATAATTTCTTTTGTCTCGCGGAAAACAAGGGGGCTGTTAACGATTATATAATCCGCCCAGCGGCACATCGCTTCCCATTCCCTTATTTGGGCGAGCACCTCTTTTGTCCCGTTAAACGCTCCGACAAACTCGCCTTCGGAGATCATATAGGTAGTTTCAAGCGCGTGAATGGTTGAAATAACCAAAGAGGGGACGCCTTTTAATTCTTTTGCCATATATCCCGGCAAAATATGATGTCCATGAAGATTTATTACGTCAAAATCTTCCCGGCGCGAACGGATCCATTCTATCGCGGTATCAGCAAACCGCTTGATCCGATCAAGTTCCGTATTTTTGTCACCGTCGTAAGGACTGTTAATTCCTTCATCGATCAAAAGCCTTACAATCGATAAGTTCCCGCGTTTCTCAATGCTGTAGGGCACTTTCCACTCAAGCATAACCGGCGCGTTCATTAACGTTTTTTCGGTATGTATGGACAGCACCGATACTGTGTGTCCTTTTTTCAGGAATTGTTCCGCGATGTTTCCGACATGCACTCCGCCGCCGCCCGTCGCGGTTTCTTCAAACTGTAAAGACACCAGCATAATTTTCACTTATTCATTCCTCCGATCAATTCCAACCGGCAAACCAGCAAACCAGCAAACCAGCTAACCAACAAACCAGCTAACCTATTTCATCAGCACCGATGCCGCGCCGAATATACCTACATCTCTTTTAAGTTTTGCCTGTACTACCGGTGTTTTGTTCGCAAATACGTTTATCGTATGCGCGTGCATAGACTTTTTTATCTCTTTAAAAAGAACGTTCCCGATCAGGGAAACTCCGCCGCCGATAACAATAATTTCCGGATCAAGCACGTTGACCATACCGCCCAGCCATATTCCCAGAAGCTCTCCCTCTTCCGCGATCGCTTGAAGCGCGAAGAGATCTCCTTCCTCCGCGGCTTCACCTATAGTTATCATGGTTATTTTATCAAGTTCACCGTCGACCATATCAACAATATTTGTCTTTGTGCCGGGATTTTTCTTAAATCTCTCGATCATACGTTTCACAGTGTTCGGCCCTGAAGCCAAGGCCTCTATGCAACCAATATTTCCGCAATTACATCTGGCGTGTTTAGCGTTATAGTCTATCGTTACATGACCTCCCTCGCCGGCCATGCCGTTTTTACCGTGAAAGATCCTGCCGTTAATAATAACCGCCGTGCCGATCCCTGTACTCACCGTTACATACAAAACATGTTTATAGCCTTTTGCCGCGCCCCAAATAAGTTCCGCCATACCGGCCGCGTTCGCGTCGTTTTCCAATTTCGTGCGTTTACCGAACTTTTTTCTTAAAAGCGACACTAAGGGAACTTCCCTCCACCCGAAAAGGTTCGGGGGATTATGCACGATTCCTTTCATCGGATCAAGCGGACCCGGGGCACAGACTCCTATCCCTTTTATTTTTTCCCTATCTACTTTGCTTATCTTTATCAAGTCTGTGATCGACTGATAAACTTGATTTAGCGAAACATTTAATCCTCGCGGCGCAAAAGTCGGTACAACCACTTTTTGTTTAAGTTTTCCTTCCTTAGAGACAAGTCCCGCCGCGATCTTAGTCCCGCCGATATCTACCCCGATAATAAATTCCTGCATAAAGCCCCCCCCGCTTTTTTGTCTCCCCGCGGGTTTTTAAAGAAAACCGCGGGTACCTCAACTCCCCTAATTATTGCATAAAACACTTCGGGCAACAAGAAAAACCAAAAATCCCCAAGGGAATTGTCCTAATTGTTTTGATAAATTGGGGCGCTATGAAAGACGTTCTCGGTAATCCTTATATCCGAATTTACGAATGATCTTGATCTTTCCGGTTTCGCCGTTTACAATCGCGATGGACGGAAGACGCACACCGTTAAAAGTGTTGTTTTTCACCATCGTATAATGCGCCATGTCCGTAAAGGTAACTCGACTGCCTATTTCCAAAGGTTCGGGGAAAGAATAGTCGCCGATAACGTCGCCCGCCAAACACGTAAGTCCGCCTAATCTATAGGCATATCCATATTCGGCCGGTTTTCCGGCGCCTATTATATTCGGCCGGTACGGCATCTCTAAAACATCAGGCATATGCGCGGCGGCGGACGTATCGACAATCACAATATTCATCTCGGCATTCCTATCCGGAACAATATCAAGCACCGTTGAAACAAGAAACCCTGTGTTTAACACGACTGCTTCACCGGGTTCCAAATACACTTTTACGTTATACCTCTTTTTGAAATCATTTATCAGGCGGCAAAGAAGATCCGTATCATAATCCGAACGTGTAATATGATGCCCGCCGCCGAAATTTACATATTCCATCTTTTCAAGAAAAGGACCGAACTTCTGTTCCACAGCTTGAAGTGTTCGCTCTAAGGCGTCTGAATTAAGCTCGCAAAGTGTATGAAAATGAAGTCCTTCGATACCGTCAAGAGACTCTCCCTCGAATTGGTCTCGTCTGATACCGAGCCGCGAAAGTGGCGCGCAGGGATCATACAAAGCAACTTTAACTTCGGAATGTTCCGGATTAACGCGAAGAGCGCATTTTATATTTTTTCCTGAAGATCTAACGATAGGTTTGAACTTTTTCCACTGCGAAAAAGAATTGAAACTAATGTGACTCGCGTATTTCATCAGCTCCACGAATTCATCCTCGCGATAAGCCGGCGCGTATACGTGCACTTCACCGCCGAACTCTTCAAATCCGAGCCGAGCTTCGTAAAGAGAACTTGCCGCCGTACCTGAAAGATACTTCTTTATCAACGGGAAAGTGCTGAACATGGAAAACCCTTTAAGCGCGAGAATAATTTTAGAAGGCGCAACCTCCCGCACGTTTTTCAGAACGTCAAGGTTCCGCTTAAGCAACCTCTCGTCAACGACATAACAAGGAGTATAAGGTATTTTTGACGCGATATTCATAATGAACAAAATCCCCCTACCCCCCTTTACTAAAGGGGGAACACTTCTTTTTCTTTCTCCCTCAAAAAAAAGGGATGGGGGTGGTAAACTTTTACCCCTCTGAACCTACGATCATCACCACCAACCTCGTAGGTTGGTAGTAGGGGCACATTGCATGTGCCCGCATTATACCATCC
>CAYPYT010000130.1:0-4160 GCA_964415105.1 uncultured Planctomycetia bacterium
TTCGGCGGATATTCCTAAAACCTAGAACCTAACACCTAAACCCTAAAACATCGTCTCCTGTACTTCGGTTATCTCAACTTTATCTTTATCTTTATATTCCCTATGCAATTCCCTTATTATCATCTCTCCCGGCTCGAGTCCGTGCGCGACTTCCGCCACATCATGCGTCAAATATTCTATATCTATTTCCCGCTGTTCGACTATACCGAATTCCGCGCTTGACGCGCCGGCTTCTCGCTCTTCCGTTTCCCCGGCTTTAGCGACTCCTTCCTCCACAGGATGCACAATATAAACGAAATACTTGTTTTCCTGCTTTTTGAAAGCGGAAGAAGGAATAATTAGCGCGTCTTTTTTTTCGTATGTACTTATTATTGCCCGGGCGAACATTCCCGGTTTCATTTCATTTTCATCATTATCAAGTTCAACTTTAATTTTCTGCGTGCGCGTTCTTCCTTCTATCATGGGCGAAATTTTATCAACCGTTCCCGAATATGACGCGCTCGGATACGCGTCAAGAAATATTTCCACATTCTGTCCCAATTCAATTTTCGAAGAATCTTCTTCTATCACATCAAACGCCGCGTACACTTCGGCAAAATCCACAAATGTCCCTATTTTATCCTGCGAAGTAATAAACGCGCCCGAATCTTTTTCCTTGGATCCCAAATACCCGTCACTCGGAGCGTATATATTGGTCCTTTCAAGATCTCTCTTAGCGGAATCATATTCAAGATTTTTTTGATCCAGCGCCAGTTTTTCCACTCCGCCGATCTCATATAACTTTTTGGCTTTCTGCATTTCAAGTCCCGCGTATTTCAGCTTTAGTAAAGCGTCTTTCTGGTCAATACTGGCAATAATATCGCCTTCCAATATACGTTCGCCTTCTTCGAAATTAAAACTTTCAAGTATCCCCTTCCCGTCAATTTTAAGGTCTATTTCCCGAGCTCCCTCGATTCTTCCCATTACCGGCAAAGTATCTTTAAAATCCATGCGTTTGGCCTTATAAACCCTAACGGGTATTGTTTCCATCATCTCGACTATTTCCCGTTTTTCCTTCTCGGTAAAAAATATCTGTTTAATCTTTATCACACCGCGCGATAAAACAACCGCCGCGATCAAAATGCCCAGAATTATCCATATATAATTCCGCTTAAACCCGGATAACCTCATTTTCGGCAATTTGAAAAATTGACCTTTGCCGTCGCGAGCCCGACTCTCATCGCTTGACCCCGCCCGTGGCATTTCCTCCGGCACATTTTTGTTTTCATTGTTTTCCATCATTATACCCCTCCCAAATTCTCAATCTTCGTAGGGGCGGACCCCCACGTGTCCGAGCTTTTCTCTGTACGGGCACGGCATGCCGTGCCCCTACGATGTTAAACCTATCGCGTTACAATACCTCTTCCCTATTTTCCCCCGCCAATCACACCATCGGGTAACACTTCTTCGGAAACAACAGGATTTTCAATCCCCATGATAATTTCCTCTTGAGACGGTTTATTTAAAATAATTTCCGCGTCCCACACTCCGTATTCCTGATCTTCGTGCCCGGGATCAAAATAATCGGGAACACCTATCGCCTTATTAAGCTCCGCCAGCGATATAAAATAATTCGCGTGCCCCTGGATCAAGCCGTATTGATGCTCAGAAAACTTTTCATACTCCTCGATGATCTTTGATAACTCCATCTCCCCGAAAAGCCGTCTTTCTTCAAGAACACCTACAAACATCTTTTGATGTTCAACCTGAGCTTTAGCCACATCCATTTGCAACAGCGCTTTTCTATACTTAAAATAAGTCTCCTTAACTTCCACGATAAGATCTTTCTTATACTTCAAATATTCATATTTCGCGCTTTCAAACCCCGCTCGCGACTCCGCTAAATTAGTAAAATACGCCATGTCATCAAGAAATTTTATGCTTAAATAATTCGTCACGCTTTCCGTTCCGTGATAACTGGACACAACCGGCGCCCATTTTTCTCTAACATAACTATACTCCAGAGTATTCCCCCAAATAGGGACACTCGCCTGAACCCCGGCATACCATTCGGGAGAAAGCCCTCGCTGTTCCTCATTATCTTCCGTCGGCTGATAGGTTTCAACCGCGTTTCCGAAAGACCCTTGAAAATCTATTTTCGGCCAGCCTTTCGCTTTACTGATCTTCCTGTCAAAGTCATAATATTCGATCATTTTTTCTTTGATCTTAAAATCCGGCCGATTCGCAAACGCGAGCCGGTAACAATTTTCAAGTCCGATAGTGAGCGTATCTTCGGGCGGAGCAATAGGCTGGATGTTTATGGGATACTCCGGCTCGACGTTCATGGCCTGGTAAAGGATCGTCTCCGCCAAAGTAATATCCTCTTTGGAGGAATCATATTGAAAATTAGCCTGCATATTCTGGCCTTTGACCTTAAGACGCTCCATCTCCGGTATCAATTCCTGTTTAAAAGATTCTTCGGCGATCCTGTAATAATTGTTTATCCTCTCCTTATACATCTCCTGTATCGCGAAAGCTTTCACAGCTTTATCAAGGTTATAATAGGCAGTTTTTGTTTCTCCCACAATTTCGTTCTTTACTTTTTCCCTCTCTAACTTCACAACATCAAGATTCGTCTGGGACTGCCGTACGGTAAACCACGTTCCCATTCCGTCAAAAACATTATGCTTCAGTTCAACCTGATATTTTTCTCCCTGATAGTGACGAGGACCATCGGCTGTACCTATTTTACCGGTAGACCTCTCGATCCTGGTCGTAACTGACGGCAGAAGTTCTCTCCGAGTCTCCCAAACACGCGTCTCCGCCAAAGTTACCTGTTTGTCCGCGACCTTTATCCTTTGACTTCTCCTGAGAGCCAGCTGAACGCATTCATCTATCGTATACACTCTTCCTTCATGCACCTTGCCAAGCTCGTAAACTCTCTTTTTAAAAATGTCCGTGACATACTCATACCATTCTTTTCCCTCATCGTCCTTAGTGAACGCGTCTTCTTTTCGCGCGGAAAATTCTTTAAGAGCTTCTTCCGTCTCACTCGCGCGCTCAAGAGCTTCTTTTGCCTTTATTCCAAACATCTCGCCCTTATCAATGTCCGCTATCAAAAGAGCTGTGGCGCTGTCGGTCGGATCAATATCTTTCGCTTTATACGCGTAACGTCTGGCATTACTAAAATCTTTCTTCTCAAGATATTTTTTCGCTTCGTCAATATGTTTTTTTAGTTTTGTCTCCTGTGATTTTTGTTTTTCTTTTTCGTCTCGATCCCTCTTTTCACGAGAGGCGTCCGCTCGCGCTCTTGCCGCCGCTTCGTTCGCGGCAATAACTTCTTTTTTCCTCTGATCACTTTCCGTCTTACTGATTTTTATCGTCATTTCCCGCGCGAAAACGTTATTTTTATCCGTTTTCAAGACCTTTCCCGCGTAGCTTTGAGCTTTTTTAAAATCGTTCTCTTTAAGCGCGCTCTCCGCCTGATCCAGCAATTTCGCGATCTTTTCTTGGCGAATATCCTCTTCCTCCGCTTTTTTATCGCGCGGAGGGCGCTTTGTCTTTTCTTCTTCACTCGCGGCTTGAGCGGCAGGAGTAAAACGCCGGCGCGCTTGGCCCAACTTGCCGGAAACTTCTTTTTTTGTCTCGATTTTTTTATCTTTTTCCGCCGCGGGCGCCTTTTTTCTTTCCGGCTTTTCTTCTTTGACTGTTTTTTGTTTTTTCCGGTTTTTATAGTCCGTCTCTTCCCGAGATATTTGATTCAGAATATCCCGAACGAAAACATTGTTCGGATCAACCTCATAAGCTTTCTCCGCGCAGTTTAGAGCTCTGCCGAATTTATTCGCCCGCAGAGCATCTTCCGCGTCCCGCAAATATTTTGTTGTTTTTACATCTCGCTCGGCGCGAACTTTCTCCCTCCGTCTCCGCAGGAGATCTTCTTTCTCCCGTTTTTTATTCTCTTCATAAATTTTTTCAGCTTCGGAGACCTGAATTAACATTTCCTTCGCGTCAGCGCTTTCTTCATCCGCGCTCACCGCTTTCCCCGCGTATTTTTTTGCCTTTCCAAAATTATTCGAGTCAAGCGCTTTGACCGCCTGCTTCAAGAACTCCGCGGCTTTCTTCTCCCGCCGAACGCGTTCTTTTTCGCCTTCCGCCCGACGCGCGGCGGCTTTTATCTCTTT
>CAYPYT010000131.1:0-4136 GCA_964415105.1 uncultured Planctomycetia bacterium
GGAGAAAAAACTAAAGTTTCGGTTTTACGGATGCTTATAAGCGAAATGAAAAATAAGAAAATTGCCGATAAAACGAAAGAGTTGGCTGATGAAAGTGTTATAGCCATAATTAAAAAAACGGTGCGCCGTCACAATGAATCTATAGCAAAATTCGCGGAGGGAAATCGCGTCGATTTAGTTGAAAAAGAGACCGAAGAGAAGGGAATACTCGAAGAATATTTGCCGAAAGAGATGGACCTTGAGGAATTAAAAAGCATAATCCTGGAGATAATTAAGGAGACTGAAGCTTCTTCAATTAAGGATATGGGGGCAGTTATGAAGGCGATAGCAATTCGCACAAAAGGCGCCTCCGACGGGAAAATGGCAAGTGAAATCGTACGAAAAGAATTAACAAAAGAAAATTAACTCTCGAGAGATGTGATTTATTAGTGGATGCAGCAGTTTTTATCATATTACTTATAGCTTCGGCGTTTTTCTCCGGTTCGGAGACCGCTTTTTTGTCTATTGGCAGAATACGGTTTAAACAAATAGAAACCATAAATTCTCCGCTTTCTATGCGGGTTATATCCCTTTTGAAAGATCCCCACAAACTTCTTATTACGATCCTTATCGGGAATACTTTGGTCAACGTTGCCGCCAGCGCGGTGCTTGCCAGTTTTTTTTACCGGCAAATGGGCGAAAAAGGAATCGGGTATTCCATTGTCCTTATAACGTTTATTGTGCTTATTTTCGGAGAAGTTACTCCTAAAACGTTCGCGTTGTATTACAGCGATAAGATTTCTTTCTTCGCGGCGGTACCTCTAAAAATTCTCGAAAAAGTATTTACACCTATTCGCGTGGTTTTATCATCCATCGCGTATAGGATCGTTAAAGGTTTCGGAGTGAAAATTTCCGCCGGGCGTCCCAAAATAACAGAACAGGAAATAAAGTCGCTGTTTTTCCTGGGCAGGAAGAAGGGGATCGTCAAAGAAAAAGAAAAGGATATGATTGATAATATCCTGGAGTTTAAAGAGCTTAACTCCGCGGATATTATGTCTCCCCGCATAGATATTGCCGCGTTAGATCTCACCGCGGAGCGGGATGAGCTTGTACTGAAAGCGAGGGAAAGCCAATATTCGCGTTTTCCCGTTTATGTACACACACTTGACAATATTGTGGGAATAGTTCATTCTAAGGATTTTTTACTGAACACGGGAACCCCGATAAGAGATCTTGTCAAAAAACCTTTTTTCGCGCCGGAAAGCATGAAAATCGATGATCTTCTGCAGGAACTTCAGAAAAAACATACACATATGGCGATCATTACCGATGAATACGGGGTTACTTCAGGAATAGTTACCATAGAAGACATTCTTGAAGAGATAGTGGGGGAAATAAGGGATGAACTTGATTTTGAAAAGCCTCGAATTCGTAAAATAGACCGAAACAAATTTGAAGTTGACGGACAAACTCATATCGACGAAGTAAATGAAACTATAGGTCTTAATATAAAAACGGATGAAGTTGATACTATCGGAGGGTATGTTGTATTGTCGGAAGGCAGAATACCGAGGGCGGGAAATAAAATCGAGATCAATGGGTTTATTGTAACCGTAAATGATATTTCGAAAAACAGGATAACAAGTTTGATAGTTGAAAGAAAAAAACAGGGTCAATTATGATAACGCTTTATATTTTTCTCGTCCTATGCGCGATAGTGGTTCAGGCGTTTTTTACGGCTTCGGAAATGGCGTTTACGAGTGTGAACAAAATTAAACTGAAACATCTCAGCGCGACCGGCAATAAATACGCGATCAAAGCCGACAATTTTTTAAAAAGAGAGGGGATGTATCTCGGCGCGACTTTGGTAGGTACGAATTTGGCTGTTATCACATCAACGGTGCTCGCGACGCGAATATTCTCGGAATATTTCGGTTTAGGGGCGAGTCCTTTTATCGCGACTGCCGTTATGGTTCCGCTCACGCTGATTTTCGCGGAAATCGTACCTAAAATAATGGCACGCGAATCATCAACGGCGTTCGCTTTAAAGGCGGTAAAACCTTTAAGTTTCTTTTTGAAAATATTTTATCCGGTAGTTATTGTGGTAAACTTCGCGGCAAGAATTTTTCTTTTACCGTTCGGAAAAAAAAGGACCGGATGGAATTTGACATTTACTAAAAGCGATCTTAAAAAGATATTACTTTTGGGATATGAGACGGGCGAAATAGAGGCGGATGAAGTTGAACTTATACATAAAGTCCTGGATTTCGATTCTAAAAAGGCGGAAAAATTTATGATCCCGTTATCCGGAGTTTCCTCTGTTTCAGAGGATGATACGATTTCTGATCTGAAAAAGATGGTAGCACTTACGGGATTTTCAAGGGTTCCCATTTACAGAAAAACCAAGAAGAACATTGTGGGAATAGTAAACATTTATGATATACTTTTTAACGGTGAAGAAGAAAAAAATTCGATAACGGATTTCATAAGAGAAACGGTGCATATTAGCCGTACGGATGGGTTGGATATCGCGCTCGCGCGTCTTCAGCATAAAAAACAGCCGATGGGTGTGGTGATTAACGCTCGGAAAGAGGCAATAGGAATTATCACGATAGAAGATATTTTGGAAGAAATAGTCGGGGAACTTGAGGACGCCGGGTAGTCCGGTGTGGCGGCCCCGGCGTGCAGGGTGGAATTGGATGGGGTCCTTCGTCGCTTCGCTCCTCAGGATGACGAGGGGGGGAGTGGGCCCGGCAGGCAGGGTGGAAAAGGAGCGGCTATGAATTTTGTGTTTGTTATTCCCGTCATACTTATTATTGTTGTCTCGGCTTTTATCGTTAAGATTGCCGCTGTTGCTTTGAACTTAACGGGGCTTAACGAAAGAAAAGCTTTTTTTCAGGCGCTTTCCGCGTTTACAGGTACAGGGTTTACCACAAACGATTCGGAAGCTGTCGTAAACCATGATATCCGCCGGCGGATAATTATGTTTCTTATGATCTTGGGAAACGCGGGGTTGGTATCGGTAATTACGACTCTTATGCTTTCTTTTTCCAACAAGGGATTGACCCCGATACTGCTTAACATAAGTGTTATTCTTTTGGCGGTGCTTTTGATAATAAAAATTTCGCTCAACAAAGAGATCATAAGAAAACTTACAAAAAAAATACAAGAAAAACTGGTAAAAAGCCGCACTTTTACAAAGCGTCCTGTCGAAGAAATATTGCGCTTGGCGGAAGGGTATGGAATCGCTGAAGTGACGATGAACGAGAAATGTATCGATATCGGAAAAACACTTTTTGAATCATCTTTCAGAAAAAGGGATATTTTAATATTGGCAATTGAGAGAGGTACGGGTGTGGTGCCGGCTCCGCATGCTTCAGATCAAATTGTCGTGAACGATACCTTGATTTGTTACGGCAAATTGGAAAATATCGATAGGATCGGAAATATGAGTAAAGGAGATTAAGTCTTCCGTGAAATGACAAATGAAACGGAAATTCTCATTTCGCGGAAGTCCAAAATTAAATTAATTGTGATTGCGGAGGTGCAGATCATGAGGATACTAACGTTCATTTTTTTAATTACATTGTGTTTATTTATAACCGGGTGCGGAGAAACGCTGAGCGGAATGGTTAAGGATACCACGCGTATAGGTGAGGGAGTGCATAAGATTTTTATTAAAGAATAAGGTTTTTATTCTTTAGTGAGGCTCGACAGCTGTACAGTAAAAATAACTTGTTTGTTTCAAAGAAGTTTCAAACTTTAAAATCAGTTATTTTCATTATTTCCCTGATTTGATCCGGATCTCTATCCTTGAACCCTTACTGTAAAAAAAGATTGACAAAACCAAAACCGAGAGGTAGCATAAAGCATAATTAGAAAAAAGTCCCGAGTTGAGAAGGGGTAAATCCCGGACTTAAAAAAAGTAAAACCTTCGCGTAATATTGAATTGTGGAAGGTTTTTTTTTTGTTTTTAAGCGGGAATTTAAAATGAGAAAGAAAGCGCGGAACAGAGTAACACGAAAAAACAAAACAATTTGCAGGCACGATTATAAGAACGCCATTCAAGTGGGCAATGTGGATTATGTATGCCCCATATGCAAAGAACTTCTTGACCCTTTTGAGTGGTTTTTTATGAATAGCTTTGAGTTTGTGGA
>CAYPYT010000132.1:0-4128 GCA_964415105.1 uncultured Planctomycetia bacterium
CTCCGCGCCCGGCGACTATATGCGTTTGCACGATAGCTTCCACATCTTTTCCCGGACAGGATATCTCGCCACCTTCATGTTCCAAGATAAAAGATGATGTCAATTGCCCATATCGATCATACCCCCTTGCTTCAATGTCCATTGAAAGCACGGTTTTTTTCTGAGTTTGTGTCTCTGATACCATCTGGACAACAAGCCCCAAATCGTTATATTTGAACTCAGTTAACGCACATTCCATGTAATCCAAGTTCGTTGTCACCTCTGTTTCGCCGTCCGCGTCTTCCAACAACGCCTTGAGCCCTTCAATGGTTTCTATTGTTTCCCTCACGCCGTTTATTTCAACCGTCATAGAATCGTTCGATTCCAAATATTTCTCTATCTCGTCAAAATCCAATTTTTCATACGAAGACGTTGCCGCGCCCGTTACATGTTTCACCGTTTGTGAAGAAATAAGACGACCGTTCTTATCATAATCTCTCGACGCTACGTCCATCGCTACGGTTTTCCTATTCTGCCAACGAGTCGTCGTTTTCATCTGGTTAATAAGCCCGAGTCCGTTATAACTCAATATCTCGGTAGTCGTGTCTTCCCAAGAATCCAACTTCGCCGTTACGACTTTCTCCGCGTTTTTAGCGATAAGGGACTTAAGCTCTGCCATACTCGCTACATTTCGGGTTGTCCCGTCAGCCATTGTGATAGGCAAGGAGCCGTATGTATTAATGTAAGCCTCCGCCATATCTAAATCCAAGTTTTCGAGCGTAGACGTCGCTTCGCCGCCCGTATGCTTTAATGTACGGGAGAATTTGAGCGCCCCGCTTCGATGATAATCCCTAACCGCCGCGTCCATCGCGAGCTCGGTTTTATTCTGCACGGTGGTGCTCGTTATCATCTGACTCACGAGTCCCAAGCCGTTATAACTCAATATTTCTGTTTTTACGGTTTCGGAATAATCCAGGTCTACCGTTACAACACTATTTCCATTTGCCTTTATAAGATTTTCAAGCTCAACGAGACTGTATACCGTTTCCTCCCGTCCGCCACCCATATTAACGTCCATTGACCCATTCTTCGTTATGTTTGCGTCGGCTTGGGTCAAATCCAGATCATTCAGCGTAGACGTCGCCTCGCCTGTTATGGCGGTCATCATCAAAGATGAAGTTAACTGTCCGCTTTGGTTATAATCTCTTATTTCCGCGTCTATTCCTTTAACCGTCTTGCTTAAAGTCCGCGTGGTTGTTTTCATCTGGTTAACAAGCCCAAGCCCGTTATAGCTCAATATCTCGATCTTCGTATCCTCACCGAAATCCAGCTCTACCGTCACGCTTTCTTCGCCTCGAGAGGCTTGGAGGTCCGCGAGTTCTTGTACACTGTAAACTGTTATTGTCTCGTCCCCAATTTTAATGTCCATTGAATCATTTTTGGCTATGTATGCTTTGGCCATATTCAAGTTCAGATCTTTTAATTTGGCGGAAGTCTCGCCGGAGACATGTTTCATTGTTCGGGAAGAAGTTAATCTGCTATTTTCATCATACTCCCTCACCTCTACGTCTATCGCGACGGTTGTTTTGTCCCCCACGGTCGACGTTGTCACCATCTGGTTCGCGAGACCGAGTCCGTTATAACTTAAGATCTCTGTCATCGTGTCTTCCCAATGATCCAAATGAATCGTTACCGCTTTTTGCGGATCAATTCCTTCAAGATCATCCGTACTCGTTATCGTTTTCTTTTCTCCATCTACATAAATTTCTATAGACTCGTGGCCGGCGTCCAGATAACCGGCAACACAATCGACAAAATCATCCGGATCGGTCGTGGTCGTACCGTATTCATGCTTACAACCTACGGTTTTCGTAAGATTGCCTTTTATGTCATAAAGCCTGTCCTCGGTATTCATTGTAACAACCGTCAAATCATCAGTTTTTGTTGTCTGCGTTATTTGGCTTACAAGCCCTAACTCATTGAAACTGCATTCCATGGACACATCTTGGGTATAATTCAGACTTATTGTCACGTTTCCGGTATCAACCTCTCCTTTCAAATCGCTTATACTGTTTATCGTTTTACCGTTAACCTTCAAACCATCCGTAGAACCGTTCTTAGCTATAAAGTCTATCAAATAACCTTCCAGTTCCGAGAACGCGACAGTGGTCGTGCCGGAGACATGTTTCTCGCCTACGGTTTGTATGAGATTGGCGTTACGGTCATACATTCTGTCTTTATAGTCCCCCGTAACTTCAGTCAGCTCACCGTTGGCGGTTGTCTGCGTCATTCGTTTAACAAGCCCCAAACCGTTATATTTCGAATCCGTTGTCACTCTCTTTGAACAATCCAACTTTATCCTTACTTTTCCAGTTTTGATGCCGTCTATATCACTCATCTGCTTTACTTTTTGGCCGTCTATTTCTATGCCGTCCAATAGGTTGTTATCGATCATATATTGAGCCAGATAATCCTTCAAGACGCTCGCGTCAACCGTAACAGTGCCATTTTCGCTTTTCCACGCTGAGCTTTTTATCAAGTTTCCGTTTGTGTCATACAAATTATCCGCGTCACTCTCCGTAACAGTTGTCAGCGCGTCTTTAACAACTGTTCTCTTTACATATTTCTGAAGTCCGAGTCCGTTATTGGTGCCTTCCATTGTAACCGTTTGAGAAAAGTCGAGTTTTATCAGTTCGCCCTCAAGTGTCCACGTTTCTCCTTTAACAGTTTCCTTGGCGACGGAATCTGTTAAAATTCCGGAGGAGTCATATTTTCTACTGACGACATCACTGGTAATGGTCTTAAGAGCGTCTCTAACAACAGTACGGATCATTTTTGCGACAAGACCTAAGCCGTTATTCTCGCATTCTATCGTCACATCCTCCCAATAATTTAAGCTGATCCAGTTTCCCGTATCGGTCTTTTCATATCCCATCACATGCTGGACGCCATCCGAGAATATTAACTCACCCGCGGAATCATATTTTCTGTCTTTCGTATCACGCTCATAGGTCGTTTTCTTATTTTTCGTGGTCTTGCGTCTCATACGTTTGACCATACCTAAACCGTTGTACGTAGATTCCATTGTTACTGTCTGATCATATTTTATATCGTTCCATATCCCTTCATCCGTTTTCTCTTTCCCTTCCACATGTTCTTTAGCAACGGATCTCTTTAAATTACCCTTTTTGTCATACTGCCTGTCTTCGGCATCTTTCGTGACAGTCGTCAGTTTACCTTTAACTGTTGTTCTCGTCATTTGTTTCACTTGTCCCAAACCGTTGTACGAGGTAAAGTCCATTGTCACTGTCTGGTCATAGTTGACATCGTTCGTTACGCCATCTTTTGTTTCTTTCCCCTCTATCTGCTCGTTGGCTATGGACGCAAGCAAATTACCGTTTTTGTCGTACAATCTGTCGGTTATGTCTGAGGTAGTTGTTGTCAGTTCTCCTTTACGGACCGTATTCACCATTTTTTTCTGAAGTCCCAAACCGTTATATGAGCATTCCATTGTTACAATTCGAGTGTAATCTACCTCTATCAGCTCGTTTTCGACCGTCAACTCTTCGCCTTCTACGTGTTCTGTCCCCACAGACTTTATCAAGTTGCCTTTTCGGTCATACTGCCTGTCTTCGGTGTCTGTATGAACCGTCACAAGATTGTCTTTCACGGTGGTTCTCGTCATATTTTTTATCTGTCCGAGCGCGTTATATTCGGTGACATTTCCGATTGTCTCGGATTTTGTATTAAGAACGAGTTCATAATCATCTATTTTTCCGTTTCGGTTGTCATCGGTACCGGCTCTATTGCCTTCGGCGTCAATTGACTGTTCCGTTACATTCTTTTTCCAGCTTATAAGCTGACCTTTCTTGTTATAAACTCTATCTTCCGCGTCTTCCTCAATTACGGTTTTTTCGTCCGTGACAGTCGTTGACGTCGCACGTGATATTTGGCCCAGACCGTTATAGGTATATTCCATTTTCACGTCGCGGATATAATCCACCTCGATCAATTCACCTTCTTCGGTTTCTTCAACCCCAAATACGTGTTCTGTCGCTTCGGAGACGAGTAAATTTCCGTTTTTGTCATATGACCGGTCATTGCTATCGGTTGAAACTGTCGTTAAAGCGTCTTTAACGGTTGTTCGCG
>CAYPYT010000133.1:0-4111 GCA_964415105.1 uncultured Planctomycetia bacterium
AGCCTGCGGTATCTGTGTAAAACTTGACGCGGCGGGATATTTTGAAGTTAAGGACAATCTATCAAAAGCGGATTACGCGAAACAAGATAACCCCGAAAAAATAGAAAAGATCAAAGACAAGTGTCCGACAAAAGTGATAAAGGAGATATAAGCTTCATGTTGCAGGTTTCACGCCGCATGTTTTTCCGCCAAAGGCGGAATCCGCCTTTGGCGGAAAACTTGCGGCATGCGGCCTGTAACCTGCAACGTGTAGCGTGAAACATATGAATATCGCGGTATTGGTTTCGGGAAATGGAAGTAATTTACAGGCGCTTATTGACGCGGAAAAAAGCGGAGCTTTATCCGGCGGCAGGATTGTTTTGGTGGTAAGCGACAACGCGCGCGCGTTCGCGTTAAAACGTGCGGAAAAAAGCGGGATTAAAACTTTTATTTTAGAAAAAGAACAATTTAATTCTCGAGAAGAATACGACGAAGTTTTAATGGAAACGCTGAAGGCGGACAAGATCGAATTGGTTGTTCTTGCCGGTTTTATGAGGATATTAAGCGGAGGGTTTATTGACGCGTATGAAAATCGAGTTCTGAATATACATCCCGCGCTTCTGCCTTCTTTTAAAGGAAAAGATGGAATAAAGGACGCGTTCAAGAGCGGAGTAAAAGTAACGGGTGTGACGGTTCATTTTGTGGAACATGAGCTTGATTCGGGTCCGGTGATCTTACAGAGGAGCGTGCCGATCTCAGCGGAAGATACTCTCGGCAGTTTAGAAGAAAAAATCCATGCCGCGGAGCACAAATTATATCCGGAAGCTATTCGTCTTTTTGTAGAAGGACGTCTTAAAATAGAAGAGAGAACAGTGAAAATTAAGGAGGAACGAAGAGATGTCAACAAAAATTGAAAAAATCATAGGGCGTGAAATTTTAGATTCAAGAGGAAATCCTACGGTTGAAGTGGATGTGGTTCTTGAAGATGGGTCTTTAGGGCGCGCGGCGGTGCCGAGCGGGGCTTCCACGGGAAAGCACGAAGCGGTGGAACTCAGAGACGGAGACAAAGCCAGATATATGGGAAAGGGAGTAACAAAGGCCGTAACTAATGTCAATCAAGAAATAGCCGCAGCGGTCTCGGGGATAAATGCCGCCGAACAAGCGGCTTTAGATAAAAAACTTATTGACCTTGACGGAACTCCGAATAAAGGGCGTTTAGGAGCAAACGCGATTCTCGGCGTGTCAATGGCGGCGGCAAAAGCGGTAAGTGTCTCAAGGAAAGAGCCTTTATTCAGATATCTTGGGGGGCAAAAGGCTAATCTTCTGCCTATCCCTATGATGAATATCCTTAATGGAGGCGAACACGCCGACAATAATGTGGATATTCAGGAATTTATGATCATGCCCGTCGGAGCGGTTTCTTTTAAAGAAGCACTGAGAATGGGTACGGAAGTTTTTCATACCTTGAAAACAATTTTAACGAAACGAAATCTTTCAACCTCGGTCGGGGATGAAGGCGGGTTCGCGCCGAATCTTCGCTCAAACGAAGAGGCTGTTGAAATTATTCTCGAAGCCATTGAACGCGCGGGATACTCGCCCGGCAGAGAGATCGCGATCGCGCTTGATCCGGCATCAAGTGAATTTTACGGAAAAGACGGAAAATATGTCCTCGGAGCCGAAAAAGTGCCTGAAAAATCCTCGCTCGAGATGGTTGATTTTTACGCGGAATGGACAAATAAATATCCCATCGTTTCGATCGAAGACGGTCTTGCCGAAGATGACTGGGATGGATGGAAAGCTCTTACGGAAAAAATAGGAGCCGCGACCCAGTTAGTCGGAGATGATCTGTTTGTAACCAATACCGAAAGATTGAAAGAGGGAATCGAAAAAGGGGTCGCCAATTCCATTCTTATCAAAGTAAATCAGATAGGAACATTAACGGAAACTTTTTCCGCGATCGATATGGCGAAAAAAGCGGGATATACAGCCGTTATTTCCCATCGGTCGGGGGAAACGGAAGACACAACAATAGCGCATCTCGCGGTCGCGTGCGGAACAGGACAAATAAAAACAGGGTCAACCTGCAGGACAGACAGGATCTGTAAATATAATGAACTGCTTCGCATAGAAGAACTTTTAGCGGGCGCGGCGGTTTACGGCAGTGACATATGGAAAGTAAAAAAATAATTTTCCGCGCGATTTTTATTGTAATTGTTTTGTGTGTGATTTTCTTGCCTGGCTATTCGCGCCTCCAGAAACTGCGGGAAGAAAATTCCGAACAAAGCAAGCGTATAAAACTATTGGAAGAGCACAACGAAAAAATGAGAACGGAACTCGCAAGAATGCGGGAGGATCCTGATTATCTCGAAAAAAAAGCCAGAGACAAACTGGGTATCATAAAAAAAGGTGAAGTAATATACCACGTAAAAAAATAGGGACGTCTCCCATTTAATTAGGCGAAAAAATACTTACCGGAACGTAAATGGGAGACGTCCCTATTTTCGCGCGAAGACCAAAGGGCTGAAGCCTCCATAGAGATCCTTCCACTTCACTTCGTTCAGTGTCAGGATGACCCCTTTACTGGAGGAAAAAACTCCCCGAGGGGTCAGTTTTTTAAGGATTTGTTTTTAGGAGGCGGTTGACTTGGGTCAAGTTTTTAAGAGCGCCGGTTCCTCCTTTGCCTTGCGAAACCAAAGCTGAGACTGCTGAAGCGAACCGGAGATTCAGCTCCATTTCCCGCCAAAAACATTCTTTCCCGAGACGGGAATATCTGTACAGTAACCCTGCGGTAAAAGCGTCTCCCGCTCCTATTGTGTCTATTGTCTTAACTTTAAACGAAGGTGAGAACAGCTTTGTTTTGCCGTTCCAGAAAAAAGAACCTTTCTCTCCGAGAGTGATAATGATGTTTTTAGGAAGATTCTTAAGCGCGCTTGATAAAATTTTTTTGCCGGTGATCCCTAAAGCATCTGTTTCGCTTAGTTTTAATAGATCGACATACTTTAGAAGCTTTCGAATCCGCCCTCGCGCTTTTTCCTTATTTTTTATTCTATATTCACGCCAGTTCGGGTCGTAAGAAATAAAAAGGTTTTCCTTTTTTGCCAGGGTCATAAATTCCAAAATATTGTCAAAGGCAAAATCGGAATAAGAATACGCCGAAGCCGTATGAAAAGCGGAAGCCCTTTTAAATAACTCGGAAGGAACCTGGTTTTTCTTGAAGGCAATAAGTTTCCCCTCAGGTTTATAAAAAACATAGGATGAATCGCCTTTCTTATCTATTTGAGCTAAAGCCAGCCCTGTCTTTTGGTTTTCCTCCCGCGAAATATAGGATGTTTTAAGTTTTTCTTTTTTGATAAGATCAAGCAGATAACCGCTTAAAAAATCTGTGCCGGTTTTAGATAGGATCCTGGGAGAAAGCCCTATCCGGCGGAGGAGTATAGCGGTATTCAAGACGGAACCCCCGGCTCGAGCGCGAAATGTCAGTCCGTCGGATTTTTTCGTATTATCAAGAATAAAGTCAAAAGCGATATTCCCGCAGCATATAATGTCAGAGTTTTCTTTTGTACCCAAAATAACCTCCCTTTAAAAGTTAGCCTCAACAATATTGTACAATAAGACGCCGCGTTTTTCATTCAAAAAACTCTCCGCTCTATTCACAATAATTAGATTGCGGGAACATCTTGAGGGTGATATAATAACTACCATAGCTGTTGAGTTCGTGCGGAGAATGTGAAAATTTTGGCCAACATTTTTTTATAGGGAACCTAACTTTGATAATTCCTTTGGGGTTGTCAAGAGGGTACCCACCTGGGAAACCAGGCCTGAAATTTTCCTTTCATTCACGGCTTGATGGGGTAGGGCCGGAGAGTTTTTCGGCCCTATTTTTTTTAATACCCCAAACACCAACCTCGTAGGTTGTTTGCGGCCTAGTTATGTCAACTACACCACCAACCTCGTAGGTTGGTAGTAACCTACGAGGTTGGTGTTTTTTATTGCATTCCCCAATTTCGTAGGGGCGGACCCATGTGTCCGCCTTTACCTCAATAGGGCAAAATGAAAATTATGAATAAAAAAGCGATTGCGTTGATATCGGGAGGGTTAGACAGCTTGTTAGCGGCAAGGGTTGTTATGGAAC
>CAYPYT010000134.1:0-4084 GCA_964415105.1 uncultured Planctomycetia bacterium
TAGGTTACTACCAACCTACGAGGTTGGTAGTAACCTACGAGGTTGGTGTTTTGGGGGTCGAGGGGGTGGGGGAATGTTTACGGGGATAGTTGGTGAAATTGGTAAAGTAAAAAGTATTTTGAAAAGGGGTTCTTCCGTGCGATTGGAAATTATGTGCAGTGGAGCTCTTATTAAGGACACCGCGATAGGCGCGAGTATCGCGATCAATGGAGTGTGTCTCAGCGCGGTAAAGAAAAACGGAAGTTTGTTTTTTGATGTGGTCGGCAACACTTTTAAAAGAACTAATCTTAAAAGACTGAAAATTTCGTCTCCGGTAAATTTGGAAAAGGCGTTAAGACTTGGAGATGATGTAAGCGGACATATGGTTTCAGGGCATGTTGATGATGAAAGGACGATTTACAAACTTCAAAAAACTTCCGATAGATGTACCCTTGATATAAGCCTCTTGCCGAAAGATGAAAAATATCTTGTGCCCAGAGGCGCTGTCGCGATTGATGGGATAAGTTTAACGGTAGCTGAAGTATATGGAACTTTTTTTAGAGTATATTTAATTCCGCACACACTTAAAAATACTATCCTGAAATTTAAAAATATACGAGATTACGTAAACATTGAGTTTGATATAGCCGCAAAGTATGCCGAAAAGAGATCCGCCAAACCAATTACACAAGACCTTCTTAGAAAAAAAGGATTTTAAATAGGGACGTCTCCCATTTAATTAAGAAAAAAAAATACTTATACCAATTACATTAGACTATTTTTGGGGACATACGAGAGCACCCGTCAAGCCCAGGGTTGGCTATCCTGTTCCATTCTTCATGTCCGGTTGTTACAGAAAAACTTTGTTATTCCGCGAACAGACTGTGTCTAAAAGTGGAATTTCGCGTTTTCTTTAAAAATTTTACTTCACTTTTATACTATAGATCCCCGCATTCGCGAGGATGACAATTTTTTTCAGGCGTTCTTGTAGAGATACTCTCCACATTAAAAAGAGTCTCCGACTTTTGACACAGTCTGTTCGCGAGGATGACAGTAGAGGGAAGGAGTTATAATTACTGTTATCGATTTGAATTTAAAAATCCTTTTTTCATTATTAAAGTCCGCGAAACTAAAAGATTACAGAAGATTTATTTTCTGATTTTTGTCATAACCGGAGACTATTGGGTGACGTCCCTATTTATTTAAAAACTTTTTGGTTCTATTTATTGACGCTTATATGCAATGGTGATATTATATCTGGGGTTTATTGAGATTAAGCGAGAAAAAAATTGCGGGGCGTAGCGCAGCTTGGCTAGCGCGCCACGTTCGGGACGTGGAGGCCCTGGGTTCAAATCCCAGCGCCCCGACCATTTTTTTTATTTTCGAGAGAGGTTCATAGTTTTTGGATTATGAAATGTCCATCAAAAATTCAGGTGATATATAGCGGCAATGTTCAGGGTGTGGGTTTTCGGTTTGCCGCCAGAAGGATTGCTTCCCGCTTAAAAATAACCGGGTTTGTAAGGAATCTCTCTGATGGAACGGTAGAAATTGTTTGTGAAGGCGAAAAAGAAGCCTTGGAAGAATTTTTGAACGCGATTCAAGCAAACTTTGCCGGTTATATAAACGGATCTGATGTTGGCTGGAAACCTTGGAGCGGAGAGTTTGCTTCCTTCGAAATACGGTTTTGATCTTTTCTCTTGGCAGTATAAGCGCGTTTGGAATAATTATGATATACGCTATCCTTTCAGACATTCATGAGAGTTGTAAATAATAAAAAAAAGTCATGGGTTTCACCATGCGTCTCCGACAAACTTTTCTCGACTTTTCTCGAGAGCCGAGACAGCGCGTGCCCTTCCGCAAGCTATAGGACAGCAATCCGGAGGAGATGAGTGACAACGCGCGTTTTATCTATTTCGCGGAAGTCTGACATTCATCGCGGTATTCAGGCTTTTTTAGGAAAAGAACGGGACTTTATGCAAAATTTTAGGAGGGGGGGGGAGAATCTGAAAATGAGAAATAACCGGATATTAATAATGATTTTGGCATTTTCGTTTTTATTTTCAGGATGCGCGGCAATTAAGGATAAATTTGTGCCTAAACCGAAGGAAGAGGACACGCAAACTAAAAAATATTTAGCGGTAAGAAAATACGATGTTCATCCGAGTTTGGAACTTTATAGAAAACGGTATGTTTTATGGAAAAATTGGCATAAAGAACTTTTATCGATTTTGAGAAACGCGAATCATAAAAAGATAGTAGTAACGATAGAGCAGGAAAATTCGAATCTTATGGATATGCATAATATGCTTGCGGATGAACCGGCCGAAAAGCTTCAAAAAGTAATAATCCAGATGGAGAGTATTGAGCAGTTGATAAAAAAAGGACGGCTTAATACCGGAGGAGAGGTTCGAATTCATCAGAAATTGGAGTCTTTGGGGAGAGAGATCAAACGTGATTTTAGTTATGATAAAATGAAAGATTCCATAAGGAGTGATTTTAGAGATGCTGAATGGGAAACTTGAAGTTAAAAAATTTGTAGTTGGGTCGCTATTGACAAATTGTTATCTTATTTATGAAAAAAAATCGCTCAAAGGCGCGTTAATTGATCCCGGAGCGTATTCCGCCGATATCGAAGAATGTATAAATGAGATGAAGCTTGATATGAAGTTTATTCTGAACACGCATGGACATGCTGACCATATCGCCGGTAACTGCTATTATAATTTGCCCATATATATACACGAAGCAGACGAACTTTGTTTACGCGATCCGGATAAAAATTTATCCTGTTTTTCGGGAGATAATATAAAACCGCGGAAGGCGGAAAAACTTTTAAAAGATGGAGATGTGATCCTTCTGGGAGATGTTGAGCTGAAAATTATTTCGACTCCGGGACATACTCCGGGAGGGATTTGTGTTTTGTCGGGAGACCTTCTGTTTAGCGGGGATACTCTTTTTTTTGAAGGGGTGGGACGCGCGGATCTTCCGGGAGGAAGTTTTGAAACTTTAGTAAAGTCTGTTCGGGAAAAAATATTTACTCTTTCGGACTCGGTAAAAGCTTATCCCGGACACGGTCCTGAAACAACCCTAAAACATGAGAAAAAGAATAATCCTTTTGTTAATTAGGTAGTCGGTTCGCCGGTTAGCCTGTTAGTCGGTTTGCCTGTTTTTAGGGGAAGTAATATGCGCGGCGTGAAACGTGAAATGTGTTTGTTTAATTATGGATAAACTTATTGATCAGTTTTTATTTTTCATGGAAGCCGAACGCGCTGTCAGCCGGAATACCATAATGGCTTACAAGCGAGATCTGAAAAAGTTTGCCGAATATAGTAAGAACATCAACAAAAAACTTTCGGTGTTTTCCAGAGAAGATATAATCGAGTTTCTTTTAAAGCTCAAAGATTCGGGACTTAAAACTGTAAGTATCGCGAGAAATCTTGCTTCACTTAAAACGTTTTGGCGGTTTTTAACTGAAGAAGGTCTCGTTGAAAAAAACATTGCCGCGATCGTTGAAACGCCGAAAACATGGAAAACCATTCCGGATGTGCTGAGTGTGGAGGAAGTGGAAAGATTATTGTTAGTTCCTCCGAAACGGGACCGAATAGGGATTCGCGACAGGGCAATCTTGGAAATTATGTACGCGTCGGGGCTTCGCGTGTCGGAAGCGGCGGACCTGAAAACTATAAACATAAATTTGGATTCAAATTTCCTCAAGTGTCATGGAAAAGGCGGGAAAGAAAGAATAGTGCCTTTTGGCGGACCCGCGGAGAAAGCTGTTAGGCATTATCTTGAGAGCGCGAGGACGAAACTATCAAAAAAAACAGAAGACCCGCATCTTTTCTTGTCGAGGCTGGGCAGGAAAATTTCGAGACAAGGTCTTTGGAAGATAATACAAAAATACGCGCGCGCGGCGCGAATAAACAAAAAGATCACACCTCATACACTCAGACACTCATTTGCCACACATCTTTTGGAAGGCGGGGTGGAATTAAGGGCTTTACAGGAAATGCTTGGGCACGCGGACATATCAACAACTCAGATCTACACGCATGTGAATAAAGAAAAATTGCAGAAAATTCATCAGAAGTTCCACCCGAGAGCGTAA
>CAYPYT010000135.1:0-4071 GCA_964415105.1 uncultured Planctomycetia bacterium
CCCGTTTTTATCAGGTATGGGAACTGAAATTTCTCTATCAAATCTACCGGGCCTTCTTAACGCGGGATCTATTGTTTTTGGTATGTTTGTCGCCCCTATAACTATAACCTGGCCTCTCGACTCTAATCCGTCAAGCAAAGATAAAAGCTGAGCCACAACACGCCTCTCTACCTGCTTCTCGCCGCCCATCTCTTCTCTTTTAGGGGCGATCGCGTCTATCTCATCTATAAAAATTATCGCGGGGGCGTGGGCTTCGGCGTCTTCGAAGACGCTTCTTAAGCGGGCCTCGCTTTCACCGTAAAATTTGCCCATTATTTCAGGACCTGATATGTGCGTGAAATAAGCGTCGGTCTCATTGGCCACCGCGCGGGCGATCAAGGTTTTGCCTGTACCCGGAGGACCATATAGGAAGACTCCTTTTGGCGCGCCAATTCCAAGCCTTTCAAAAACTTGAGGATATCTTAAAGGAAGCTCTATCATCTCCCTGATCCTTTGAATCTGAGTGCCAAGCCCGCCTATATCCTCATAAGAGACCGTGGTTTGCTTCGCCTCCGCCTTGTGTCTGGTCTCCATCCTTATTAAGGTAGCGGCATTTATTAATACCGTGCCGGAGGGAACGGTGCCCACTACCTTAAAATCACACGACCTTGACCCGAAAAATGTAGCCCTGACCCTGTCACCCGATATTACGGGAAGTCCCTCTATCAAGGAGCATAGGTATTTAGAATCACTATCTCTTTGGAGGGGACTCGACATCGTCAGGGGTGAGAGCGTGAGCTTGCCGGCGGGTTTAAAATCGATTTTACTGATCCTTACTTTCTCTTCCAATCCAATTGAAGCGTTTTCGCGGGATATCCCGTCTATCTGTATAATCTTTTTACCCCTGTCTTCGGCATAACATGGCATTATTTTCGCGGGAGTTTTTCTTTTGCCATTGATCTCTACTATATCGCCCACTTCTAATCCAAACTCCTTCATGTCCTCCGGATCGATCCTGGCGATCGCCCTACCCACATCTTTCGACAAAGCTTCTTTCACTTTTAGAGTCAATTCTTTATTAGATTTTTTCATTAGCCTCACAACTTTCTTGCCTGGCCGCTACCGCTTCGTAGGGGCGGACCCATGTGTCCGCCCTTTTCTCTTTTCTTTATCCGAATTATAAGGGCGCCCCTACGGTATTAAAGGGAGCGAAACTCCCCGACCCCTCATTTAAACAACAGCTGTTTAAAATTATTTAACGCCTTCAATACCTTTAACTTCACGAGGCTGTAATGGCATAATAACGGGCTTTAGATCTCTGAATTTTATTCTTATCCGTTTTATATATTCTTTCCGGGCATCGCTTCTTTTCCGGCAAAAACGGCAATCTCTCGATTTTAACCCGGCAGGGTAAACCTTCCCCGCGCTTAAAGCACAGGTCGTTTTTCCAACCCCGCCTTTTCCGCCGAATAAAATCAGTTTTAGAGCATCTTCCTTCAGACCGGTTAATGCCATTTAGCCTTTCCGTATTTTTATTTCTAAAATGCCGTTTTTGTAACTTGACTCTAAAGTTTCTGGCTTAACCTTCGCGGGAAGTAAAACCTCTTTATAGTATTTTCTATCCTTACTGACAGCTCTTATCTCTAATATGTCCCCTTTTAAATCCAATGAAATACCTTCTTCATTAATCCCCGGCATTTCCGCCATAACCACAATCTCTTCCTTTTCCGGAAAGACATCAGTAATCGGCTCTCTTTCTTCTTCAACCTTGGGTCCTTTAGGTGTTTTTTTAATATTGCCAAACGGTTCTACAATGGGCTTTCCGCCTGCCGCTGTCTTGAGGGAAAAACCAAAAACCCCTTTCATGCCTTTTTTGAGGTGGCTTAAATCAATTTCGCCTTCGGAAGAGAACTCATCGCCTGTTTCTTTTCCGCCGTCAGCGGATTCGCCTTTGGCGGACACCTTTGCCGCAAGATTGACCAAGTTTTCAATACCCTTAAATAAGCCCCCAATACCAAAATCAAAACCTATTTCTTCTTCCTTTTTCTTTTCTTTGGCCATTCTTGTTTTCTCCTTTAAGTAAAATTTTTCCTTAAAACAATCCCTTTTTCTCCGAAAAAGAAGAACCTCCTAATACTGCATAGGAAGCGTTTTCAGAGATTTTGTGGGGACATTCTTGTAAGGTTTAGCTTTAGATTCTTCGTGTGTCTCAGTTTGCAATTTCTTGATCCGCTTACTGATAGCGTCTGAAAGTCTTTGGGCGGCGTTTCTTCTTTTGTCCAACGCGAAGATCTCTTTCTTAAGCCTATTTTTCTCCCTTCTATGCATGTACAATTCCAGATAAACAGACCTCTGCACTTTAGGTATAGATCTAGCGCCAACAGAATGCATGCTTTTTATGTCTCTAGCACCTATTACTTGCTGTAATCCGTTCATCTCGTCCGGCTCCTTTTTGGTTTTGTGGCAAACATTTTATCACCCTGTTTATTCCGTCAAGCGGTAATTCCAACCTAAACGGTAACGACACTCTTTTCTCTTTTCTTACTAACACTAATAGCTACTCTAATGCCGACTTCTTTTTTGACAAGTTCTTTAACTATTTCTTTCACCCTATCCTGATTAGTCTTTGACCCGACACGGCTTGTCTCAGAAGCCAATATGTCCTGACATATTTGCATAAAAGCCCCCTTGGCATTTCTTACGGGGGTGATACCTTGAACTTTAAGTGTCTTGGCAATCATAATACAACCGCGAACAGTGGGAGCAAACTCGCACTTTCCTGACTCTCTTAAACCCCTTATGATGTTGACGATTATCTCAGCATGTTGTTTTGAAAGCTTAGACTTTGCCTGGGTAATAGCCACTTCTGTCTCATAGTCAAAATAATCCAGGTCCATGGTGATCATCCTGTCCCTTAAAGCATCCTGGCTCCTATGAACACCGGCATATTCTTCGGGGTTAGATGTAAAGATTGCATTAAACTCTGGGTCAACCTTCAAGTATGGTTCCTCTCCGCCTCTCCCTACAGGCAGATCCATCATCTTCTCCTGCAGGATTGAAAGGAGAATATTATTTGCCTCCGGGCGCGAGCGGGTAAATTCATCATATATCAAAGTAAACCCGTATTTGCAGGCAACGGTCAGGCGATTATCCACCCAGCGTTTTACCATATCCTCTTCAGTCTTTAAAACACTGGAAATAAATCTGTCCACAACCTTTCTAACTCGATAGCCATACTCACCGCCAACCAAATCAGAAGTAGTAAACTCTTCATCTCCGTGAATCATAACCACCGGCCTTGTTATTTTGCTCGCTAAGTGCATAGCCAGCGTAGTTTTGCCGGAGCCGGATATCCCTCTAAAATGGACCGGAAAACCTGCCTTTATATAAGCAAGCGCCCTATTGGCAATATCCTTAATATATTTTGTTTCCACAAAGTCCGACAACGGGCTTGGTTCAAGTACTGTAGTCATTTCATCGATCATTTTGTCTCACCTCTTTTTTTTGACTTCACAGTTTTATTTACCGCGCTCCAGAGCCTATTTGCTTCGGCTAAATCGGCGCGGATCTCTTTTTCCTTCTTTCTAAAATCATCCCTTAAAGAAGATACACTCTTGATCAGCTCAATTCTATCTTCTTTAAGCCCTTTTGTTAAATCTTCGGCCATCTCCTTATGAATTTCTCTCGAGCGACCAACAAACTTCCTGGCACTATCTCTGATAAACTCTGCTTGCTCCTTTAAATCTTTTATGCTTCTCTTTCTATCTCCGCGAGCCATAGCGATATCTTCACAAAGCCCCTTCATTCCACTCGATATGTTATTCATACTCTAGACTCCTTTTTGAATAACCCCCCTACCTCCGCAGACACTACAGGGGAGATTTCCGCCTACGCTGTAGCCATCGCCTCCGCAATTAGGGCATTCCTCTTTAGCCCCTCGGCATGTAACACTGCCTTTTCCCTTACATGCCGAACAGGTAATCCGGCTGTGCGGATGAACGCCGCTGCCCTTACAAAAGGCGCATTTTATTGCCGGTTCATCAACCTTAACACGCCCCGTACCTCCGCATACCTGACAAGCGGCCAGCCTAG
>CAYPYT010000136.1:0-4056 GCA_964415105.1 uncultured Planctomycetia bacterium
ATTAATTGCACAAAAAAAAGGGCGCTTCACGAAGCGCCCCTACGGAATTTGTGTGAACGCGAGGAAAAATATTCGTAGAGGCGCCCTATGTGGAGTCTCACAGCATGAGCCAGCCCTGGGGTCCCTTCGACAGGCTCCTCTCGACTCCGCTCGAGACAGGCAGGACAGGCAAGACCGGGATAGCAATGTTTTTGTGATTATGGTTTTAGGGAATAAACTTTTTGGAGGTATTATGCGGAAGATTTTTTTAACTTTAATACTTGTATCGTCTTTTTTTGTTCCTATGGTTCTATCCCAGGAAGAGCCCAAGATAATTATTACGACAAGTATTGATGATACGCAGGAAGAAAAGGCCAATGCAGGTGCCAGAACTTTAGTGGCGGCTAAAAATGAACAGATCAATATTGAAAAGGCATCGGAACAATTAGATAAAGACCAAGAAGAAATAGAAAGTAAAAAAGCCACGCTTATCAGCAACGGTTCCGGTTCGTCCGCCTTAGACTCTGATGTAAAAAAAGAGATAAAACTTCTTGAGAAGCAGAGTCAGTTTATAGAAGCCAAGAAGATGGCAATAGAGGAAAGAATACAAGCGACAGAAAAGGCAGTCGCTTTGATAGAAGCGAAAATATATATTATCAACAGTGATGATCTTACCATAAATGAAATCAGACGTGAATCCCGGAAGATGTACAAGGCTTTAAGCGAAGATAAGAAGGAAAAGGCCGATCTTAAAGCGAATATCCCGCTAATCGATCTTGAAATAAAAGCTATAGAAAAAGAGATAGAAGGACAAAAAATACTTCTGGAGCTTAAAGAGCAAGATAGAGAGGTCATAAGAGATTCAATAAAAGCCAATGCCGTACGTCTTGAAACGGCCGCTACAGAGAGAGCGCTTATTGATGAAAGAATTGCTTTTATTGATGTTCAGATAGAAACAGAAAAAAACTATATAAGCGTTTTGGCGGAAAAACGCCTTGAGGTTCTAAAGAGTGAACTGTTAGTTTTAAGGGCATACTCTTTTCATCCTACAGATGCAGTGCTGTTAATCGTTTTGTTTGCTTACCTTCTTTTTGTGATCATTAGAAAGCGTAAAATCAACTCGGGTGAAATTCAAGAAAAAGAAATCATTCCTTATGTTGGATTTTTGATGAAGCCTCTAAAGAAAATTTTATTAGGATGCGCGGTATTTGTGGGAGCTTATTTCACCTTATCCCTTATAGGATATCATCAGCTATGCGTATATCTTTTTCATTTGGTAGCTATCCTTGGATCTACGATACTTATACTTGCGGGAGCTCAACGTTTAATAACAATGCTCTTCAAAAAAATACTGTCTGTCAAAAAAGAAGGTACCAAGGAAAGGATCATGCTAAAGACTTTTCTGGACATGGCGAGTACGCTTTTAAGATGGGCATTATTTTTTCTGGGGATTTTTCTTGTTGTTGAAATTTTAGGAGTAAGGCACGAGGTTATAGACTTTCTTATTGAAACAGCGCGGAAGCCGTTTTTTGTACTGGGAAATGTAAGCCTTTCGGTATGGCTGCTCTTTAAGGTTGCGGTCATACTGTGGATGTTTATTGTCGGATCTAACCTTTTAGATGGATTTCTTCGCAATAATGTGTATAAAAAAATGTATTTGGACGAAAGCGTACAGTATACATTTTCAGTGGCAATAAAATATTTCATGCTTATTATCGGTATGTTTGTGGGATTGACCGCTCTTGGGGTGGAACTTGCCGCGCTTACAGTTTTTGCCGGTACCGTTGGCATTGGAATAGGATTTGGACTCCAGGATATAGCTAAGAATTTCGTAAGCGGAATAGTTATGCTGGTAGAGAGACCGGTAAAAGTGGGGGATTATATAGAAGTTAATAATCTTCCCGGCAAGGTAAGAGCTATAAAAGCAAGAAGCACTGTGGTGGATACTTTTGACAACATATCCGTTATTGTCCCAAACGCGGACTTTATGAACCAGAAGGTAATAAACTGGAGCTATAGTGACAAGATAACAAGGGTGAAAATCTCCGTTGGGGTTGTCTACGGATCAGATACGGAACTTGTGAAAGATTCTCTGATGGAAGCGGCAAAAAGTCACGGAAGGGTCTTACTCAATCCGGAACCCTATGTATGGTTCGAAAATTTTGGAGATAGTTCACTGAATTTTAAACTTCATATCTGGACTGATGAACCGGAGAACAGATTTACACTGAAAAGCGATTTGCACTATATGATAGATAAGGTGTTTAGGGAAAGGAAGATTACGATAGCGTTTCCGCAAAGGGATGTTCATTTTAAATCTTCAGATGTGCCGTTTAAGTAAACGGAGCATTTATGAAGTGCTACACTGTTGGGATATGTTATGAAAAAATAGGGACGTCACCCAATTGATCAATTGGGTGACGTCCCTATTTTTGTATGAGCACATTGATAGTCTGCTTGTGTTCTTTTTTTAACGTATAATATGCGTGTGAAATGTGGTTAACCGGTTAATTGGTAAACCAATTTTATTTATGCGTAAAATTGTATTTCCAGTATTCTACTTTAGGTCCGAGTTTTAACAATCCGAGTTCGTGTCCTATCTCTAAGAAAAGAAAAATACAAAAAACTATCAGGACAATGACTCCGAGTATTTTGAATATTTTGTTCGGGCGGAGTATCGCGATTAGGCAGGGAAGTATTCCGAAAAGTATTACGAGGCCTATCCCTCCGACAATATCGAGCATTTTAAGGAAGATGTTCGGATAAAGTATTGATATAAGGAGAGGCGGGCCGAAACAAAGAAGCGCGTTCGCGAATATATTTGACTTTTTTGTAAACTTTAAATGATTTACTAAAAGATCATCGATAAATCCCATCAGACCTTTTCCGTTAGATAGGAAAGAAGTCATAATCGCGAGAACGGCAAAGATAAGTGAATATGTGGTGAACATCGGCGAGTTTACTTTTTGAGCCAAAGGTACGGTCGCGGGGTAATTGTTTTGAAGAGCGGATGCTATGCTGATCTCATCTCCGCCCAAAGGAAGGCTCCCTAAACTGACCTGCATCCATACGGTATTAAGCACGTATCCGATAAATAATCCCATGAGTATTGTTTTCCACGCCGCCGAGGCATTCCATTTAAGGTCTTTGCATATCAGGGGGATAATATTGTAAAAGTTTAGAGACATAATTATTATAGGAAAGGTAGAGGGTAAAAAAGACCAGTCCTGATGCGTGAGACGTGTTGGGTCTACGAGTTTTTCAGCCATTGTGACAATGACAGCGAACGCGGCAAGCATCAGTATGACCAACAGCGCGTTATAACGGCGCAATGTTTCCATATTTGTCATGGCAAGAGCAGACATTGTTACGCAAAAAATTATTAATATCCAGGTAGTTGATAGATGTGGATGGAAAAGTTCGATGATGATAGTTGTTATTCCGCTAAGATATGCTGTCAGCGTGCCGTAAAATATTATGAGGTAAGCTGTAATGGCCGCCCATTTGCCAATACTTCCCAGATATTTGTGATAGAGCGAAGGGTAATGGAAATTATCTTTATGTGTTCTCGAGGCTTCATTGCTTAACACAACTGAAGTAAAAAACATTACCACGGTTATAAAAAACATTCCCAAAAGTGAAGGATAAAAACCGGCAAGCCCGGTTTGTATCGGAATGCCTAAAATTCCCGCACCGATAATGTTGCCCGTGAGTAGTAAAAGTATGCCTATGAATACTGTAAGAGTGACTTTTTTTTGCATAAATGATTACCTTTTATGAAAAAACATGTATCGGTAAAATGTATTAAATTAATGTTTCAAAGTATACCTTGTGAACTCAGGAATCTCAAATGGCAGACTATAAAACATAATATGCTAAGACTATCAAGCTTTGATTTTTGACGATCGCATTTTTATTTTTGTACGGTTAAGATCAACCCAAATAAATACGCTTTTTTTAGTTATACTAATTACATAAAAATAGTTATCCAAAAAGAGTAGAGATCCCGGGCTTGACCCCAAGGCTGACTCATGCTGTAATGTTTTTTACTAACATTCACCTCCGTCCAGTCTCTGA
>CAYPYT010000137.1:0-4011 GCA_964415105.1 uncultured Planctomycetia bacterium
TCTTCCATTAAGAAAGTTGCTACACTTTTACGGATATCTTTATCGGGACAAGACCTGAGGACGGAAGTATCGATATAGCCGGAGGAACCTTCAACCGCGATAAATTCAAGATCATAATTTGTGACGAGAGAATCTAAAAGACTTGTTATTGAATACTGCGCGCTGAGTGAAGCGTGAGCGTCTTGGATGTGAATAATGGTTTCGCCGGCGCCTACCGCGCTATCGGAGGCTCTGGCAAGATCATACGGAATCTCTAAATCTTTGCCCGGGAATTGCTGATGATTTGTCGGAAGCTCTATCGGTTTGGCTTGAACCCAAACAGGGTGCCCGTTTTCCGCCCACCCTATCTGCTGATGCAGAAATATAATGGCCAGCGCGAGGCTGACGCATCTGATAAAATTACGGTGACGCGTTCTCCATTCGGAGATACCCGGTTCCGAACCGGAATCGTCACGCCTTAATATATTCTCCCCCATGAGATTATATTTCATCGATACCTTCCTATCGTTATTTTATCATGCTTCAAGCTTTTTCCTTACTTAACCTATGTTTAGTATATCACAGTTCTGTATAGATTCAACAACACATTCTCTAACTTTTTTATAGTTAACAGCGGGCAAAATAAAACCCTCTTTTTATCATTAAATTTACCCAAAAACATGCGGTTTTGGTCGAATTATGTCACTTAGGATAGAAACGCTAAAAGATATTATTACCCGTGCCGTTCTAACTATTTTTAAAAATTTATTTCCGTTTTATTAAAAACAAAACGCCCGCGGAATTCCGCCGTTACGCCTTCACACGTCTTCTCCAATTTCGCGGAATTAAACTGAACACCCAATGATAGCTTTCCTAATATTAACAAAAAACCGCTCAGTTATTATATCGTCCCCACCCCGCCCCTGTCAACCAAGTTTTCCAAAACTTGCGATTAAATGGAAAAGGGCCACGAACGACCAACAAACTCCGCCAACATCCTCGTAGGTTGGTAGTGCTCTTTACTACCATCCTACGAGGTTGGTGGCGGTCGATTCAAAAAAAACACCAACCGAAAAAACACCAACCTCGTAGGTTGGTAGTAACCTACGAGGTTGGTGTTTTGGCGGGTCTGCTTTTAGCGATTACAGGTTCCTAATCCATTTCTTTAAAAACAGATCGACAATCGCGTACTTATCTTTTTCCTTATCGATCAGGTCTTTATCTATTAAGCTTTCCAGTGAACGCTGTAATGACGAAAGCGCGCCTATATCAAATCTATCGATTATTTCCGCCGAAAACATTTTGTCTTCTTCTGACATTTTTGCTATAGTTTCCATTACTTTTTTTTGTTTTGTTGTTAGCAATGTCCATGTTGCCTCATAAGTCGGAGATGTCCGTTTAAGTAAAACATTTATACCTTCCTTAATTATGTCAGAATTTATCCTTTCCCCGGTTTTGGTATTTTCCCAGACAACATGACACAAATACTGGACATAATATGGATGGGATTCACAAACATCTACTATTAGAGAAGCACTTTCCTTGTCAATTTTTCTGCCCGTATTTTCGAACTTTTCTGAAATAAATATAACCAATTCCTCTTTCGGAATTTTCTCCAAGGGATATGGCGCGGCTAATTTATAAAATGGCCGATTTATGTTGTTGAACATGTCTATTATCAGATGTTTTTTGCTTCCCATAAAAAAATAAGCTATGTTTTGATGTTTTTGTATGTGCGTACGCAAAATCTTTTCCGCTCTGTCATTTTTGAATTGTCCCAATTGCTGAAACTCATCAAAAACTATTATCGCTTTTTTCTTTTTTTTCTCCACAGTGCGGTTTACAGATTCAATAACATCTTCAAATAAAGAAATTGTTTTTGATTTGTCTATATCAACTCTAAAAATGGGTTTTCCTTCATCATCATGTGTCAGTAGCGGGCGTAATTGCTTAAACAGTTTCCCCGCGTTTTTAAACGCTTTTTCGGTTTTGCTTAACAAAGAATTGGAGACGGCTTCGGAATAAATTTTTACTAAATGTGTTTCTGATAACGCCGCGTACAGATCAACATATACAGTCAGTATGTTCTCTTTTTTTGCCCGCTTTATTACTTCTTTAATAAGAGACGTTTTGCCGAACCTTCTTTGCGAAAATATCATTACATTTTGAGAACTGCGCGCGAATCCCAACAATTCTTTTATTTCATTTTTTCTATTGCAAAAGTTCTTTTCGCCGACTTCCTTGCTAAATACAAATGGATTCCCCATTGTAACCCCCCTCTTTATTTTACGCATTATGCGTAACGCATTATGCGTAAAATTTACCATAAAAAACCCTTATCGTCAACACAAACCCAACCTCTGTTTTTTTGAATCTATGCAAATTTAAAGTTCAACTAAAAGATTGCATAAAAAAGCAATCTCGTAGGTTGGATTCTCTCCATCCTACGAGGTTAAACTCGGGGTATTTCGTTAATGGCACCCGAACGGATACCACTAACCTACGAGGATGGCGGCGTCAGAAACTGGACGGAGGCGAATGTTAGTAAAAAACAACACGGCATGAGACTGTCGAAGGGAGCCGGGGATCTCGCTTCTTTTGGGTAATTATTTTCTGTAATTGGTATTACTCCGATTCAGGACAACGGCTTCACTTCTTTCAAAATGTTTTTTGCCGCTATGGCGTAAATCTTTTCGGCCATTTGATAACTTTTGTCTCCGGCGTGTATAACAAACAACTGATTAATTTTTAGAGTATCCAAGGCTATCCTCATGGAATTTGTAATTTTAGGTGAACTCGTAAACTTTATTTCATAACCTATCCGTTTTCTTCCGCGAACAATTAAAAGATCTAATTCCGCTCCGGCATGTGTAGCCCAAAAATAGCATTCTTCTTTATGCGCCCGTGAAATCTGTATAATTTGGTTAAGGATAAAACCTTCCCATGAGGCGCCAAGCTTGGGATGTGCCAAAAGATCGTTTTTAGTTATAACATTCAAAAACACATGCAAAATACCCGGATCATTTAAATATACTTTAGGCGCTTTTATCTGCCGTTTAGAGATATTTTCATGCCAGGGCAGGAGTTGACGCACAACAAAAGTCGAAGTAAGAATATCGAGATAATGTCTTATGGTGGTATCCGCGACTCCAAAAGATCTAGCGAATTCCGAAGCATTCCACGTCTGGGCGTGATAATGTGCCAACATGTTCCAAAATCGGCGCAATGTATTGGAACTTACCGATATGCCGAACTGTGGAAGATCTCTTTCAAGATATGTTTTTACAAAACTCTTTCTCCATTCAATGCTGTCGCTTAATGACTTTGCCGTAAAAGACTTCGGGAAATAGCCTTTAATCCATAACTGGTCAATATTTTTTTCTCCGACTTCATTAAGTGAAAACCCCTCTAACTCATGGTAGATTATTCTGCCGGCAAGCGACTCCGCGCTCTGTTTTAGAAGCTCTGGCGTTGCACTGCCTAATATCAGAAATTTCGTTTTTTTTCTGACGCGATCGGCCAAAACCCTTAATATCTGAAAAATATCCGGCGCCTTCTGGACTTCATCAATAACCACAAGCCCTTTCAGGTCTTTGAGCGCAAGCATGGGATCGGATAAACGAGCTATATCTTCCGAATTTTCCAGATCAAATAGCGTAGACGGTCCTTTGTTATTTCGCGCTATAACTTGTGAAAGTGTCGTCTTCCCCACCTGTCTAGCACCTATTAAACCAACAACCGGATACTTTTTCAAAAGCCCGGTAATTTTATTTGCTTCAAATTCACGTTTAATCATGATGAAAGTATACCTTGAAAATCCGGTGATGTCAACCGAATTTTCAATGTTTGCTTTTTAAAAAATAAATCAATAATCGCGTACTTATACCAATTACAAAAAATAATTACCCAAAAGGAGAAGAGATCCCGGGCTTGACCCCAGGGCTGGCTCATGCTGTAATGTTTTTTACTAACTCTCGCCTCCGTCCAGTCTCTGACACCACCAACCTCGTAGGTTAGCGGCGGCTCTTCACG
>CAYPYT010000138.1:0-3975 GCA_964415105.1 uncultured Planctomycetia bacterium
CAATGGGCGAAATTTCCGATGCTAAATCGGCGCGCGGAGAGAAAAATATATGGGGAACAGTTCCCGAGGTTGTAGAGATGCAGTCCGAAGGCGGCGCGTCCGGCGCGGTTCACGGCGCTCTTACGACTGGTGCTCTTACGACTACTTTTACGGCTTCCCAGGGTCTTCTTTTAATGATACCCAACATGTATAAGATCGCTGGTGAGCTTACCCCGACAGTGTTCCATGTAGCGGCTCGCTCGATTGCCTGTCAGGCGCTTTCGATCTTTGGTGATCATTCAGACGTCATGGCCGTACGCGGTACGGGATGGGCGCTTTTAGCTTCGTCGAACGTCCAGGAAGCTATGGATTTCGCGATCATCTCGCAGACAGCCGCTTTGGAATCAAGAATACCGTTTGTACACTTTTTTGAAGGATTCAGAGTTTCACATGAAATTCAAAAGATAGAAGAATTAACTTTCGATGATATGCGCGCGATGCTGGACGCGAACCTTATTTACGCGCACCGCCAACGGGGCCTGAATCCGGAACATCCTGTTCTTCGCGGGACTTCGCAAAACCCTGACGTTTTTTTTCAAGGCAGAGAATCAGTTAACAAATATTATGACAAGTGTCCCGGGATAGTCATGAAAGCTATGGAGAAATTCGCCTCTTTAACGGGAAGAAAATATAAACTGTTTGATTATGTCGGCCCGGAAGATGCCGAACGCGTAATAGTCCTTATGGGTTCGGGCACCGAAGCCGTACATGAAACTGTCGAGAAACTTAACGCGAGCGGCGAAAAAGTCGGTGTCGTAAAAGTCAGGCTATACCGCCCGTTTGACAAGAGCGCTTTCGCGGCCGCGTTTCCGAAAACCACAAAAACCATCGCGGTATTGGACCGGACAAAAGAACACGGAAGTTTAGGCGAACCTTTATATGAAGACGTCCTTACGGCGATCGGGGAAACGTTTCGCGAAGGAAAAACCCCATTCAAAAAATATCCTGTCATAACAGGCGGCCGTTACGGACTGGGCTCGGCGGAGTTTACCCCCGCTATGGTCAAAGGTGTGTTCGATAATCTCTCCGAAGAGAAACCTAAAAACCATTTCACAATAGGGATCAACGACGATGTGACAAAAACATCTCTTTCGTACGATGCCTCTTTCAGCACAGAATCAGATGATGTATACCGCGCGATGTTTTACGGTTTGGGTTCTGACGGGACAGTGGGCGCGAACAAAAATTCCATCAAAATAATCGGCGAAGAGACAGATAACAATACACAAGGATATTTCGTCTATGATTCAAAAAAAGCGGGAGCGGTAACCATATCACATCTTAGGTTTGGGAAAAGACCTTTAAGGAGTCCATATCTCATAAGTGAAGCGAATTTTCTCGCGTGTCACAATTTTTCATTTTTAGAAAAATATGACATGCTGAAAAACCTCACTCCGGGCGGCATTTTCCTTTTAATATCAGCCTACGGTAAAAACGAAATATGGAAACATCTTCCCGGGAAAGTCCAAAAACAGATCGTTGACAAAAAACTTAAATTCTACGTTATTGACGCGGTAAAGATTGCCCGTGAGATCGGACTTGGGGGACGAATTAACGTGATCATGCAGACGGCGTTTTTTAAGATATCAAAAATTTTTGATGAAACTAAAGCCGTGGCGGCGATAAAAAAAGCTGTCAAAAAAACTTATGGGGCTAAGGGAGATAAAGTAGTTGAAATGAATATGAGAGCGGTAGATATAGCGCTGGATAAAATTGAAGAAGTGGAAGTTCCTAAAACTTTTACCGGTCAGATAAACGAAAAATCGATCCTTCCGGCGGACGCTCCTGAATTTGTCAAAACTACAACCGCGAAAATTCTTCGCGCGGAAGGTGAAACGGTAAAAGTTTCCGAAATGCCCGCCGACGGCACATGGCCGACAGCAACCACCCAGTATGAGAAACGGAATATCGCGCTTAATATTCCCGTTTGGGATGCGGAAGTGTGTATCCAATGCGGAAAATGTTCTCTTCTATGCCCGCACGCGGCTATTAGGGCGAAACTATACAAAAAAGAACAGCTTACTGAAGCGCCCGAAACATTCAAACATGCCGAGCCGAAACCGCCGAAGAGCGCGGAAGGATATGTTTATACTCTTCAGGTAGCGCCGGAAGACTGCACGGGTTGCGGAGTTTGTGTTGAATACTGTCCGATGAAAGCGAAAGGAGCCATCAAAATGACTCCTCAGGAAAATTTAAGAGAAACTGAAAGAGCGAACTATAAGTTTTTCTTAAACCTCCCTGAAGTTGACTTCAGCCTGCGGCCGAAAAACATGAAGGGCCTTCAGTTCACGAGACCTTTATTTGAATATTCCGGTGCCTGCGCGGGTTGCGGGGAAACCGCTTATGTAAAACTTCTGACACAACTTTTCGGAGATAGAGCCTTGATGGCGAATGCGACGGGATGCTCTTCCATTTATGGCGGCAATCTGCCCACCACACCTTACTGTACGCGTTCCGACGGAAGAGGTCCCGCGTGGAATAACTCTCTTTTTGAGGACGCCGCGGAACTTGCTTTCGGGATGAGGCTTACAGCGGATAAACACACCGAATACGCGAGAGAACTGGCGGATAAAATTATCAAAGGCGATTCCTGCGGAGCTGAAATAAAGAAACTTCTGAAAGAGATCAAAGATCAGGAACAAATTTCCTCCGAAGGAATTGAAAAAGTAAGAGCCGCCGTCGGCACTCTCAAAACCATGCTCGCGAAATGCGATTCGGAAGTGTCCAGAGAACTTAATAGTGTGGCGGACTATTTTATTAAACGTTCCGTATGGGGAGTAGGCGGAGACGGCTGGGCGTATGATATCGGATACGGCGGGCTTGATCATGTACTTGCTTCCGGAAGGAACGTAAACTTTCTGGTTCTCGATACGGAGGTTTACTCAAATACCGGAGGGCAGGCTTCAAAGGCAACTCCGATGGGCGCGGTAGCGCGTTTTGCCGCCAGCGGTAAACCTATCGGGAAGAAAGACTTGGGTCTGATGGCGATCAGTTACGGATATGTTTATGTCGCGAAAGTTGCTATAGGCGCCGATCCGATGCAGACGGTGAAAGCTTTTGTTGAAGCCGAAGCTTATGACGGACCTTCAATAATCATAGCTTATTCGCATTGCATCGCGCATGGATATGATCTGATCAAAGGCAACGCTGAACAAAAAAACATAGTCGCTTCCGGGCAATGGCCGTTATTCAGATATAATCCGTCTTTATCGGAAGAAAACAAAAATCCTATGTCTCTTGACAGCCGTCCGCCGTCCATCAAACTGGAAGACTATGTGTATAGCGAGAACCGCTATAACGTTCTCAAAAAAAGTGATCCGGAAAGAGCCAAGATCCTGCTTGAAAAATCTCAAAAACAGGTTACGGATCATTACGCGTTATACAAATATCTCGCGGAAAGAAAATTAAACGGTTCCGAATAAAAAATCAATCCCGTAGGGGCACAAAAGCATGTGCCCTTTATCATTGATCGATCAAAAAATCAATCTCGTAGGGGCGCACCCAAGTGTGCGCCCTTTATCATTGATCGATATTTTTAAACGTGATAAAACATTATTAGGGCGGACACATGGGTCCGCCCCTACGGGTTAATTAAAGAAACACGGTCGATGCGTTTTGCGAAATGGGCGTTGGTCATTCGTAGGGGCGCACCCATGTGTGCGCCCTTTATCGTTGATCGATATTTTTGAACGTGATAACACATTATTAGGGCGGAAAAACCCCGGCGCCACTGCGATGAAACAAAATACCCTACGAAAACATCCCGATTGGATACGCGGCAGGATCTTAGCCGGCGAAACATATCTCAATGTCCAAAACCTTCTGAAAGATAAACATCTGAATACAGTGTGTCGGGAAGCGGCATGTCCCAACAAGGGGGAATGCTGGAACTCGCGGCACGTTACATTCATGATCTTAGGAAAAGTCTGTACAAGA
>CAYPYT010000139.1:0-3970 GCA_964415105.1 uncultured Planctomycetia bacterium
ATTGACACGCTGGTTACGAAAGCGAGTATGCTTGACTTTAAGATTTCCGACGCGGGTACGGATGGTCTTCCCACAAAGGTGAAGAAAATAGTTATAAACCGTTCGGCAAGTGACACTACGGATGATTGGACGGGGTATATTGCCGGCGCGTTCATTACGGATGGAACAACTCAGATCATAGGAGATATCGAGTCTAACACGCTTTCTTTCGGAAGCGGCGCGAGTGTCATCTATACGGTCGGTAACGGAGGGAACAAGACGTTTCTTTTGAGTTTGTATTTAAAAGCGCCTTTACCGGCGGGAGCGGACGGCAAAGTTTTTGGTTTCAGCATGGACGCGGATACGGATATAACATTGGACGCGGTTGGGTCGCAATTCGTTCCGACGTCGGCTTTGACATCAACGACCACGATTACGGTTGTGGCCACTAATCTTAAGGTTACGGGAACCGCGGCGATGGCCGCCGGTGAGACGAATGTCATTACGGTTTCCGCGATTGACCGGAACGCGAATATTGACGCTGATTTCGCCGGCGATAAGAATCTGGAATTTTCGGGCGCGAGCGTTTCGCCTGACGGACTTGAGGAGCCGACTTGTACGAATTATGGCGGATCGGTTGTGGATTTTGGAGACCCGACCCCGATTTCTTTCGCGGCCGGTGTAAATACTTCAACCGTGACGATGACGCTTTACGCGGCGGAGACCGCGGATATTAAAGCGGCTTACAGCACGCTGACCACGCTTGCCGCTCATGATTTGGCGGTTACGGTAACCGGCGGCGTTGCCGGAAAACTCGGCTGGGCCACGGAGCCGGAAACTTCAATTGTGGCGAACGCTCCGTGGAAGGGATTTACTATCGCGGTGACTGATGGTTATGGTAACGCGACTTCGAGCACGCCGGATGTAACCGTCGCGGTGGACGGCGGGACGGCGGTTACCGGAGGCGTGGTTGCCGCCGCCAGCGGGGTCGCCACTTTTGGTAATTTTACTGTAACCTGTCCCGGTTATCCGGGGAACGTATTTGTAACTGCTTCGGCTACTGTGGGAGGGACGCCGCTTTCCGCCGGCAGATTTCCCGCCGCGGACGCGAGTCCGAACACCATAACTGTCGACGAGAGGTACGAGGTTACTATCGATGTGAAAGATTACACCTCTTCCGCGAATATTGATGCCGCCACTGTGTTAGTAGTTGATTCCGGTGACGCGAATGTTGAGTACCTGCATGAAGCGACCGGTATATATACCTGCGATCTGCTTTACGGAGACTATACTTTGACGTTCACTAAGGACAGGTATTTGGAGGAGATTAACGAGAAGGTTGCCGGAATTGTTGATGACGGCTCTGACGGGTCTTATGACAATGCCTTAACCTGGAGTATAATTTTAACTTCTTTGGCCGAGGCGACCGCGGATTATCAGGTAAGAAGCGGATTTATTTATAACCAGAATACTGACAGTTTGGATGTCAGGATCTGGCTTGAGAGGCGCGGTATTCTTATTGTTAACAATGCCGTGAACAAACTGGGGGTTGCGACTGTTGAGATTTACGGCAGTACCAGCGCGCCGCCGGTGGCGACTCTTTCCTTAACAGGGCCCGATTCCGATGACTTTACAACGGGTGTTTTCTATAAAACGGTAGCGGATGTAACGAAAGCCGGAGGCGAGCTTGCGCTGGTTGGCGGTCAGGTGTATTATGCCAAATGTTTCATTAACTACGGCGGATTGACCGGAGACAGCAGAAGTTATCAGTCCGGGACTACTTTTGAAATTACGATAAGCACGGTTGTCAAGCAGATTGTGGATGAACTTTCGACTGTCAGTTCGAATATACAATCGGAAGTTTCCGGAGTTCAGACCACGATAACTTCGCAGGCCGCGTTGACGCAGGCCGCTGTGCTCGCCGGGTCCGCGATAACTCAGGCCGCTGTGGCGGCGCAGGCCGCGACAACCCAGGCCGCGCAGGTCGCGCAGACCGAACGGGTTCTCGCGGTTACGGGTACGACGTCTATTCCGGATCAGATAACGTCGGTTAAAACTAAGATTGTGGATGAAGTCCAGCCGCACGTTACCGCCGGCATTCTTACACGTTCCGGCATGGTAAAGGAAGGGGCCAAAATTTATATCCAGTACCGCGCGACAAGCGGTCTTGTTCCGATCATAAGCGTGTATAATTCGAAAAATACCGCGAAAGTAAGCGCTCAGAAAATGACCGAATTGGATATAGGCCAGGTCGGCGGGACGAGTATTTATACGTATCCGGTTACGTTCAGTGCCGGTTGGGGCGCGGGAGAATATACGGTTGTATGTCATGAAGCGACTAAAGGCACGATGGATTCAATAACGATCACTGTTGCCGATTATGATATAGATGACGTTGCCGGCGACGTAACTTCGGTTTTGGGAATTACCGCGGGACTTGGCGATGTTGATACGGTTGTCGGGAGTCTCGGGTCGAAGATGGGTCTTCTTGAAGCGGCGATAGCGAAAATGGGCATAATGAGAGCGGCGGCTCCCGCCATTGCGGGTGTTGTTGGAGCGGGGACTCCGGGAATTGTAGCTTCGGATGTCGCGAATATACATTCTAAACTTCTTGAACTCGGCGCGATGATAAAAGAAGTGAGTATTGTTAAAGACTTGGGGCTTGAGAAGATGTATGAGGTTTCCGATGAGAAAAAAGAAGATATTACGTACATTAAAAACAAGACCCAGGAACTTAAAGCCATGATGGACCTTAACCAGAAGATGGTTGACAACGTCGCGAATGAACCGGTTATTCAGACGTGGTATGAATATGGTAGTGTTATTTTAAGGGCTATCATAATTAACCCGTCGGAAACGCAGATCAGGGTTGTGCCTTTTAAAGCGTATCTTCCGAAAGAAGCGCGTCCTGAAGACATCTTGATCAAGGGCGACTTAAGCATTGCTTATGACACACAGCAGGGTAGTTACTATATGTTCGCGGAATATACGATGAAGCCGAAAGAAACCAGAGAAGTCGCCATAGAGATTGAAGACATATGGCAGATTGAGACTTCCGACCTTGAAGCGGTAAGGGCTGAATCGGTGAAGATATACAACATGCTTGAAGGTTCGGAATTTAGTGACAGGGCGAAGTTTCTGCTTTTGGAAATCGAAGATCAGTTGGATCGCGTTGAAGCGCGGCAGAAAGACACTCCGATAAATCCTGAAGTGCATATTTCTCAATACAGAGAAAACCTTAAACTTATGGAAGAAGCGAATCTGAGCCTGATCCTGATGAGGTCACTATTAAGTCAGGTAAAACCCGTTTCAGTACACATAACCTGGCGCCTGATAGCCGCTATAATCCTGTTCTTGGGAATTCTAAGCGGAGGTTTCTATTTCGCTTGGCAGAGGCAGTTAAAATTATCCGACGTCCCAACCTTCGAGCCCGAAGAAGATGACACCAAAACCCCCGACTCGGACGCGGACGCGGATGACGAAAGCAACCCGCGTTCGTCATCCTGAACGGAGCGAAGAATCTGAACGAACGATGAACGACTCCTCTCGCTCGTCATCCTGAGCGGAGCGAAGAATCTGGTTTATATGGTGAAGGAAGTTTGGAGTTTAATCGTGAAAAAATTCATAACATATTTTATGATTATCGCTTTAATTTCGGGCGCTTTTTCTCCGGCGGCTTTTTCTTCGCCCGCCTCTTCCGTTCCGGAGGGGTGGAAGGAGCACAAGGACGCTCATTTTATAATTTATTCCGCGCCGGAAATTCCGGACAAATATATACGCGACTTTTCCCGCAAATGTGAAAAATATTATCGCTTAATAACGGATCGATTAGGGTTCAGCCGATTCAATTTCTGGTTATGGGAAGATAGGGCGACGATATATGTGTATACCACACGCGAGGCGTATGTTGAAGGCACAGGACGCAAAAATTGGTCCGGCGCGTATGTTCAAGTTAGAGAGAAAATAATTAATACTTTTTACTTTGAGCAGA
>CAYPYT010000140.1:0-3922 GCA_964415105.1 uncultured Planctomycetia bacterium
TTTCAAATATATGAATTTCAAAAAAACCGTAATATTTTCTGTGATGCTTACCGGGGCTACGGCAATGGCGTCACAAATAGTTTTTTTAAGAGAATTTCTGGTATCGTTTTACGGGAACGAAATATCTGTGGGTATTATACTCGTCGCGTGGCTTATGTGGGGGGCTATCGGCAGTTGGTTCTTAGGCCGTTTTTCAGACCGTATTAAATCAAAAATCCGCGTATTCGTGTTATGTCAGATCACATTAGCTTGTCTCCTTCCTGCTACTCTTATCGCGATCAGATCATCAAAAATTTTATCAGCAAGCTCTCCGGGTGAAATAATCGGCTATTGGCAAATGTTTATGTCGGCGGGTGTTATTTTAAGCTTGTTTTGCGGTATATTGGGATTTATGTTCAGTTTATCTTGCCGTGTGTATCGAGATGCCGCGACGAGCGCGGTAAAGGGGCTCGCGCGTGTTTATGTAGCCGAAGCGCTCGGCGCTCTATCCGGCGGCCTTATTGTAAGCTTTCTTTTAATCAGGGTTATGCCGCCTCTCGGAATATTATTTTCTTTTTCATTTCTAAACATATTCGCGGCAATTATGATGCAAAGATTCTCGCCGGATTTTTTAAAAAGAAAATGTTTCTATCGTGCGCTAATAGGTTTTCTTGTTATATACTGCGCGGTGGTTTTTTTTGGCGGCGCGCGGGAACTAAGACAATTTTCTCTCGCGCGTTTATGGGAAGGGTTTAATGTTCTTGAATCCAAAAATTCGATTTACGGCAATATTACGGTTACCGAGAGAGCCGGACAAAAATCTTTTTTTGAGAACGGACTGCATCTGTATACGGTTCCCGATCATCTTTCAAGCGAGGAGGCTGTCCATTTTGCTCTTCTTGAGAACGAAAATCCGTCAAAGATATTGTTAATAGGCGGCGGGGCGGGCGGACTCCTATCGGAAATTTTAAAGCATCCCGTAAACGCGGTGGATTATGTGGAATTGGATCCTACGATCATTGACGAAGCCAGGACGTATCTTGGTCCGGAAACTGAATCTGTTTTGGACGAGGCGAGGGTATCCATAATCAATGAAGACGGGCGCTTTTTTGTCAAACGAACCAAGAAAGAATATGACTGCGTAATTATCAGCCTCGGAGATCCCTGCACGATACAGCTTAACAGGTTTTATACGAAAGATTTTTTTGATGAACTCGCGCGTATACTCAAGGATAAAGGAGTTGTATCGTTCGCTTTAACATCCTCCGAAAATTATATCGGAAACGAATTAGAGGAGTATCTTAATTCGATATATGTCAGTTTAAGTTCAAGCTTTCCTGATGTTTTGCTTATTCCGGGAGATACAATGTATTTTCTGGCATCAAATCGTCGCGGCACTTTGACCCATGATATAGACGTGCTTATGTCCCGCCTCAAGGCGCGTGAAATTAACGCGCGATATGTGCGTGAGTATTATTTGTTTGATAAACTTTCAAAAGGAAGACTCGAATACGCGCTTGAGACGGTAAGCCGGAAGTCGACGGGTTGTATTAACCGGGATTTTAGACCGATATCGTATTATTATGCCGCTCGCTTTTGGGGTACGCGTTTCGAGTCGCCGTTTTTTAGGGGGTTTACGAATTTTGTTAACGTGTCTACTATCTGGACGGCGGTAACTGTTCTATGCGGGGCAATACTTCTCTTCGGTTTCCTTGACAGAAAACGAAAAGGAAAAAGAACGGTTTTATTGGCTCTTATGACGACGGGGTTCGCGGAGATAATTTTTCAAATTGCCGTTATTTTGTCTTTTCAGGTTATATATGGATACGTATTTTACAAAATGGGCATAATATTAACTTTTTTCATGGCGGGACTTGCTTTTGGAGCCTGGATCGTATCAAAATATACGGATAGAATGGGTGATTATCTAAAAACGTTTTCGTGGACGCAAACCGGTGTCTGCGTGTATCCTCTTATCCTGCCGCCGATTTTTCTTTGGCTATCGCGTTCGGAGTCGAACGTTGTTTTATGGATCGGCGCCAATGTGATCTTTTCGGCCTTGCCGGTCATCGCTGGAATTATCGGAGGAATACAATTTCCGCTCGCCTATGGGATATATCTGAAAAATGAAAATGAGATAGGACGCGCGGCAGGTATGAGTTACGGCTTAGATCTTTTAGGCGCGTGTTTCGGAGCTTTTTTTGCCGCCGCGTTTTTAATTCCGACCTTAGGAATTTTCGGTACCTGTTTTCTGGTTGCCGTCATAAATGCCGCCGTACTCGCGGGACTGTTAATCAGTAATGGTCATAAGCGCCGACCACGCGGACTGCTTACTTCGTAGGGGCGGACCCAGGTGTCCGCCCGCTTTGCTATCCCGATTACATAAAATAATTGCCCAAAATGATCAGAGATTCCGGCTCTCTTCGACAGGCTCAGGACCGGCAAGGCCGGGATAGCAAAGTTTTTGAGATTATGTTTTTAGGTTTTGCCACACACCTTGCTATCCCGGCCTTGAGCCGGGATCTCTTACCACGGATCAAGGTTTTTTCATTTTATACGGACAGTCTCGCCCGTTCCCTGTCTGTTGTCTAATAAAAACTTGTTCAAAATACGGATACGATATATAATTGGAACTCAAAGAGAATTTATTTTTCACCAACAACCTCGTAGGTTGCTACCAACCTACGAGGTTGTTGGCGGGTTTTTTAACAACTAACGGGTGATGTTTGGGAGAAAAATATGATCATTACCAGGAGAAAAGATTTTCAGGAGATACTTGACTCAGTTAAAGGGAAAAAGAAAATTTTTTTAATCGGATGTACTTTATGCGCGACGGTTTGCAAAACCGGTGGAGAGGCGGAATTGGACGAGATGAGCCGTGTGCTCTCTAAACACGGGAAGGTTGTTACCGGGCAGGCGATATTGGATCCGGCATGTAACATGCTTCAGGTTAAACGTCTCGGTCGCCGTATGGGAACAGAGATAAACCAGGCGGACGCGATATTGAGTTTGGCGTGCGGAGGCGGAACCCAGGCGACAGCTGAAATTTTCTCGGATAAAAAAGTGTGTCCCGCGAATGATACTATTTTTCAAGGTGAAATAACGGAATTAAGTTTAAGAAAGGCTCGATTTGAACAGAAATGCTCTCTTTGCGGCGAATGTGTTTTGGCCCAGACGGGAGGCATTTGTCCGGTAACCCTTTGCCCTAAGGGGTTGATAAACGGTCCTTGCGGAGGGATGAAAAACAAAAAATGTGAAGTTTCGGATGAACTGGATTGTGTTTGGATCCTTATATACGAAAGGCTTAAAAAACTGGGTGAATTGGAAAATTTAAAACAAATCAGGCCGATACGGGACAATAGAAAAAACAAAAAACCTCAGAAACTCGGGATAAAATGAATTTTGACAAAATAGAGCAAAACGTGAGGGGGATTTTAAAAGAACTTCCGCCGCGTGTTAACTTGGTGGCGGCGGTTAAGACGAGAACACCTGAAGAGATATTAAAAGCGGTCGCGGGCGGGGTACGGGCTGTCGGTGAAAATTATGTGCAGGAAGGAATAGAGGCGTTTGAGGTAATAGGGAGTGCAGTTAAATGGCACTTTATCGGGCATCTGCAAAAAAATAAAGTAAAAAAGGCCGTTAAGGTCTTTGACGTTATTGAAACAATTGATTCGGTAAAAATAGCGGAGGAAATCGATAAACGGTGCGGTGAAATAAAAAAAATAATGACGGTGTTTATTGAGATCAATAGCGGCCGCGAAATCCAAAAGTCCGGTGTTCTTCCTGAAGACGCTGAAAAAATAATAAGAAAAATATCAGAATTTTCGAACATTAGAGTAAAAGGCTTGATGACAATGGGGCCGTTTTCGGGCGAGCCTGAAAACGCGCGGGCGTATTTTGTCGAGACAAAGAAACTTTTTGAAAGTATTAAACGTAAAAATAT
>CAYPYT010000141.1:0-3868 GCA_964415105.1 uncultured Planctomycetia bacterium
GCGGGATGAAATTTATAGAAATATTCCGGTTGTGGTTTATTCGTATTTAGGGTTCAGCGGTGACGAAGATAAATGTATGGACATAGGTGCCGGCGCGTATTTAAACTGTCCGGAAAATTACGGAGAATTTATTGAAGCCGTTAAAAAAATTCAGTTGGAAAAAAAGCGAATTAACCGTTAAACCCGTATTTTTTTCGGCGCTTCGCGGCTATTTAGGGGTAAATAAATCATGAGATTAGTAGACACGCATTGTCATTTGACGCATTCGGATTATAAGAAAGATTTGCGGGATGTTTTAAAGCGCGCCGGGGAACAAGGAGTTTGCCGGATAATTGTGCCGGGGACCAATATTGCCGACAGCATTAAAGCCGCGGAACTTGCCGGGGGAAATCCGATGATTTTTGCCGCGGCGGGAATACATCCTCACGATGCCGACGACGCCGGGAAAAAAGAAATAACGGAATTAAGGGATATCGCGGTTAGGTATGACAAGGTTGTCGCGATAGGGGAGATAGGCCTTGATCTATACAGGAATTATTCGAAGATCCGAAACCAGGAAAGACTGCTTGAAGAAAGCTTGAAGATCGCCGTTCAGCTTGATTTGCCGGTAATTCTCCACAATCGTGAAGCTGACAAAAAATTGGTGAATATCTTAAAGAAATTCGCTCCGTATAAACTGAAAGGCGTATGTCACTGTTTTTCCTCGGATAAAGAACTTGTTGAAAAATTATTGGCGTTTGGATTACACATTTCATTTACGGGTAATATTACGTTTAAGAAGTCCGCCTCTTTAAGAGATGTAATAAAATGTGTACCTCCCGAGAGGCTTCTTTTAGAAACGGATTCGCCGTATATCGCGCCGGAACCAGTCAGAGGCAAAAGAAACGAACCGGCATTCCTCGCGTATCTTTTATCTGTGTATTCCGGTATTTATGACTTATCCCGTTCCGATATCGCGAGAATTACGACGCATAACGCGAACGGACTGTTTTCTCTCGGAATTAAGGAAGACGCGGAGTTTTTGTATCCGATACGGGATTCTTTGTATTTAAACATTACGAATCGGTGTACGAATCGGTGTATTTTTTGCGCGCGTGAGGGTTCTGATTTTGTAAAAGGGCATAATCTTAAACTTCGTTCCGAGCCTACAGCTCGGGAAATAATAGCGCGTTTGGGGAATATGTCCGAATATAAAAAAATAGTTTTTTGCGGGTTCGGCGAGCCTACATTAAGGCTTGAAACAGTGATAAAGATCGCCTCTTACATAAAGAAAAAAGGACGAGAAGTGCGTCTTACAACGAATGGGGAAGGGAACCTCATAAACGGATATTCCATTGCCGAGCGATTAAAGGGGCTTGTTGACAGAGTTTCGGTTAGTTTGAACGCGCCACGCGCGGAGGAATATGATAAATTATGTCGTTCGCGTTTTGGAAAAGACGCGTATAGCGGGATTTTAGATTTTATTAAAGAATGTGTTCTTCAGGGTATTGACCTTGAAGTGACGTGTCTTGACATGATCGGTGAGTCCGCGCTTCGCGCCTTGCGGGCAAAATCGAAAAGCTTGGGCGCGAAGTTTAGACTGAGACACTTGGATAATGTCGGTTAGTCTGTTAATACCATAAGAGGAAAAAATGAAATACGAAACCGTGCGCTGGAGAAAAAATAATGTGGAACTTATTGACCAGAGAGTGCTTCCGGCAAAAATGAAATATGTATGCTGTCGTACTTTGAAGGATATCTTCTCAGCGATCAAGACGATGAAGGTCAGGGGCGCTCCCGCTATAGGTATAACAGGCGCTTACGGTGTTTATCTGGGAATAAGAAAAAGCCGCGCGGAAGATTTTAAAAGCTTTAAGCGTGATATTGAAAAATGTGTAAAGTATTTAGGCGCCTCGCGTCCGACGGCGCGAAATCTGTTCTGGGCTTTGGAAAGAATGCTTCGGGAAGCGGAAAAAAACAAAAAAAAACCTGTTTCGGAAATTAAACGTTTGATGCTGGCGCAAGCCCATCTATTGCTGGCGGAAGACAAAAAAATATGCCGGAAAATAGGACAATACGGGCAAAAACTCATAAAAAGAGGTTCTTCTGTTTTAACTCACTGCAATGCGGGAGGGCTTGCTACCGCGGATTATGGGACAGCTTTGGGCGTTATTTTCGCGGGAAAATCAAAAATACGAAAAGTTTACGTGGATGAGACTCGTCCGCGTCTGCAGGGAGCGCGTCTCACCGCGTGGGAACTCACAAAGGCAAAGGTTCCGGCAGTTTTGATTTGTGATAATATGGCGGCGTCTTTTATGGCGAGGAGTAAAATTGACATGGTGATCGTCGGAGCCGATCGAATCGCGAGTAACGGAGATACAGCCAACAAAATTGGAACATACTCCCTCGCGGTCGCGGCGCGGTATCACAACATACCTTTTTATGTCGCCGCTCCCATATCAACTTTTGATTTGTCTCTTTCTTCGGGCAAAGAGATTCCCATAGAAGAGAGATGCGTGTCGGAAGTTAAAGAAATTAATGGAAAATATATTACCGTGAAAGACATAAAAGCGGAAAATCCCGCGTTTGATATCACTCCCGCGCGGCTTATTTCGGGGATAATTACGGAGAAAGGAATAATCAAAAACCCGAATAAAAAACGAATAAAAAAAATAATAAACTGCTTTGAATCGTGAATTGAATATGAAAAGAGAAATTGAATTTATTAAAAATATACGCGCTCGCGCTTTAACCGGCGGGCGGGGTATTGTTACCGGGATAGGGGACGATGCGGCTGTTTTACAATATGATTCCGGCCGGTACTTGTTGTGGGCGGCGGATATGCTTTCGGAGGGAACCCATTTTTGTTTAAAGAAGACGACCTTTAATAAAATCGGCCGAAAAGCCGTTGCTGTAAATATCAGTGATATAGCCGCTATGGGAGGCGTGCCGAAATATATTACGGTGAGTATCGCCTTACCCGCGCGCGTAACCAAAAGAAATTTGAATAATATCTATGACGGGATATTCGAAATTTGCGGGCAATATGGGATAAGTCTCGTGGGCGGTGATACTATCCGTTCGGATAAATTAATAATTGATGTTTCAATGATCGGATTTGTCGAAAAAAAAAGATTAGTTTCGCGCGGTGGCGCGAAAGAAGATGATATAGTTCTGGTTACGGGACCTCTTGCCGACGCGAGGAAAACGCATTTGGATTTTATCCCGAGACTTAAAGAAGCGCGGTTTCTTACTGAAAAATATAAGGTTACTTCCATGATAGATATATCTGATGGTATTTCGCCTGATGTGAACCGGATATGCGGTGAAAGCGGTGTGGGCTGTAGAATATACAAAGAAGCTATTCCGCTTTCCGGAAAGCTGAATATAGAAGACGCTCTCTATTATGGTGAAAATTTTGAACTTTTATTTACAATGTCCCCAAAAGAGGCCAGGCGGCTGTTTCTTGATCTCGGCAAACGCGATCTAAAAAAAGTTTTTTTTGTTATAGGGGAGATCACGCGGAAAAATAAAGGGATGTGTCTTGTCGCCGAAGAAGGTGTTCTAAAGAAACTGAAGATGAAAGGCTATCGGCATATGTAAGATTATGCCGTTAGTTGTTGGTCGTTCGTAGGAGCGGGTCTCGGCGCGCGCCCGTATGAATGGTTGATGGTGAAATCGACCGCCAACAACCTCGTAGGATGGTAGTAAAGAGCACTACCAACCTACGAGGATATTGGCGGGGTTTGTTGGTTTTTCGTAGGAGCGGGTCTCGGCGCGCGCCCGTATGAATGGTTGATGGTGAAATCGACCGCCACCAACCTCGTAGGATGGTAGTAAAGAGCACTACCAACCTACGAGGATATTGGCGGGGTTTGTTGGTTTTTCG
>CAYPYT010000142.1:0-2157 GCA_964415105.1 uncultured Planctomycetia bacterium
GAAGCGAATAAAACGTTGCTGAACCACGCGGCAATGAACGGCGGAAGGATGCCTCCTTTTCCCAAGGCGAGACTGATAGCCATAACCGGCAGATAAAGCAAGGCTACTGTAATTCCTCTTGCCATACCTATCAGCGCGCTCGCGCGGCCGGTTTCGATACAAAACGGCACTCCGACCAGCACCGTAACAAGCGCCGTGAACGGCAAAGCTATCTTATAATTCAGATCGACCAAAAGTCTTCGTACGGTAGGAGGAGACCCTACCCTGAAAATTCCCAGATATTTTTTAAGCTGACGATAGCTCATAAACTTGGGATCACACTGGTTATGAAGAAGTTCATCAGGGGTTTCCGCGATATCAATTTGTTTTTCTCTATATATTTCGGGAGAAATCGCGAATTGGCCGTATTTGTTCGTTTTAAAAACCATAATATCCTGGCCGTACCACACGCCGCGCCGCCAGACCGCGATCCTTACATTCACTTTTTCAAAGATTCGATGATCCCTATCCTGCTTATGGATGATTACATTGTTAAGAGTTTTCGCCTCCGGCAAAAATGATTCCGCGTAAATAATTTTATCACCTTTACCATAGATCGTGAAATCTTTTATCGTTGATGAATTTTTTTCCGCGGACTGTTCAAGTTCATATTGTCTTACTTGACTTGATTTTTTCATGGTCGAAGGAACATATCTATCGTTTATGATGAAAGTGGCCAAACAGAGCAAAAATGTCACACAAAGAACAGGTCTTACCAATCTCCACAAGCTTAATCCGCTTGTAATAAAAGCCGTAATTTCATGATTTTTACTAAGTGAGTTAAAAACATATACCGCGGCCAAAAGCGACGCGAACGGAACCATATTTACAAACGCGAACGGCGCCATATAGAAATAGAAAGATAAAATGCTGAGAAGCGGGATATTGTTTTTAACAATATCCTCTAAAAACCCCAATACATCGCCTATAATACCCAATAATATAAGCAGTGTTATGCAGAAAAAAAACGCGCTTACAAAACTTTTTAACACATATTTTTCGAGTATTCTCATTTTATCCTTATTTTTTAGCGATCCGGTAAAACATAACAATCCCCGTTGTAAAAAGCAGAATATCGGCAAGCCATACGCCTATCCATGGACAAACAATACCGCGAATGGCAAAAGCTATCCCTCCAAGCATAATTCCCCAATATATAAGAAAAAGCACTATAGCTAAAGCGAAACCGACAAATTTTTCACGGCGATGCGTAGTTATCGCCAAGGGAATCGCGGCAAGGACAAATACCAGACTGGAAAAGGCTAACGCGATTTTTTTATGCAGTTCTATGCGAAGCGGTACCGCGTCTATATCATTTTCCTTTAAACTTTTAATGTCCGTTAGAAGTTCTTTAATACTCTTTTCTCTCGCCTTCTTCTGTATAGTGCTAACGTCTACCGCGTTTTCAAGATTAAGCGTCAGATAGTAATCTTTAAACGAAAGCTTGTAAAATTCATCAGGTTTATCGCTGGCAACCTCATCCGCCGTTCCGTCTCTAAGCCAAAGTTTAACACTATTTTCCGCCGGCATTGTAATTATTTCTCCGGTTTTGGCCTCTATCGTTCGTGTAGATAGCCCTTTTCGAGGCTGGTATATCCTGACATTTTCAAGAACCTGTCCTTTAACCCCGTGAATAAAGATTATGTAATTCTCAAAACCTTTTACAAACACTCCCGGCTCCAACATAGCGGTAGGATGTTTTATCCCGACTTTTTTTAGAAGTTTTCTGGCAATAAATTCAGATTCAGGCAGTATCCTATCATTCAAAGGCACACACATAAGGCTGATAATGAACCCGCTCACTATAATCGGAAGTACGATACTGTAAATATTGATACCGCTCGTTCGGAGTGTTGTAACTTCATTGTCTCCCGAAAGCCGGCCGAAACCGAGAAGAACAGCCGAAAGAACGGAAATTGGTATGGTAAAAATAAGAACATACGGTAGAAAAAGAAGAAATATCTTTATTACTTGGGTAAGCTCCACTCCCTTATTCATAACCATATCTACCGTCTGAATAATATTTCCGGCCGCCAGAATAATTGTTGAAATAAGTAACGCCCCTAAAAACGGCCCCCCCAGCTCTTTCAGTATATATCGTGTTATTATTTTCATAGA
>CAYPYT010000142.1:2257-3860 GCA_964415105.1 uncultured Planctomycetia bacterium
ATCTGTTTCTCTTTCAAAACAAGCTTTTTCATAAGAAACAAGTAAAAGTTTCCCGCCGCTTATACCGACCATTTTTCCTTGATGCCCCTGCATCAGCGCGTCAATCGCGTACGCGCCCATCATTGAAGCAAGGATTCTGTCCGGAGCATTCGGCGAGCCGCCTCTTTGCACATGCCCTAAAGTTACACCTCTGACGGAGTATCCCGTCTGTTTCCTAAGCTGTTCCGTAATGGAATTAGCACTGCCGAATCCCTCGGAAACAATAATTATCCAGCTTAGTTTGCCTTTTCGTTCGGCAATTTTAATTTCATCGGCTATTTGTTCCATGGTTATTTTACTTCCCGGACGCAGAACTTCCTCCGCGCCGCCGGCAAGACCCGCCATGATAGCAATATAAGGTTCCGTACGACCCATCACTTCTATAACATAAATCCGTTCCATACTCGAAACTGTGTCCCGTATTTTGTCTACCGCGTCCAAAACCGTATCCACCGATGTATGCGCTCCTATTGTATAATCGGTATGTCCCAGATCATTATCAATAGTTCCCGGAATACCTATACTTTTTATTTTCCATTTCTTTTGCAGAGTAAGCGCCCCCTGCAAAGAACCGTTGCCGCCTATAACGACAAGCGCGTCTATCTGATTATCTCCTATAAATTTTACGGCTTTCGCCTGACCGACTTCGGTCATAAATTCTTTGGATCTGGCGGTTTTTAGAATGGTGCCCCCGCAGGAAATAATATTGCTTACGCTCCGGGACGTCATGGGAATAAACTCTCCGTTAATCAATCCTTCATACCCGCGAAGTACTCCCACAACTTCTATCCCCTCAAAAACCGCTTTTCTTACAACGCTTCTTATCGCCGCGTTCATCCCCGGAGCATCCCCGCCGGAAGTTAAAACTCCAATTTTTTTAATTTTATTTTTCATAGTTCTCCTATTTTCGCGCCCCTACACTCTTGTTATTTATATTTCAAATTTTATAATCACCCATCAACGAACCAACCATCAACAAGCGAACACTCTAATACCTATAATGCTCCGGCTTATACGGCCCCTCTACAGGAACGCCGATATAATCCGACTGTTCGCTGGAAAGCGTTGTCAATTTTACGCCTATTTTCGCTAAATGAAGCCTCGCCACTTCTTCATCAAGTGCCTTTGATAATCTGTATACTTTAGCCTCATATTTATCTTTGTTCTTCCAAAGATCTATCTGCGCCAAAACTTGGTTTGAAAAAGAATTAGACATAACAAAGGAAGGATGCCCCGTCGCGCAGCCCAGATTAACTAATCTTCCCTCCGCCAAAAGATATAATTCGTTCCCTTTTGGAAAAACATATTTATCTACCTGCGGTTTTATGTTTACTTTTTTTATGCCCGGATACTTATCAAGCGGCGCGACTTCTATTTCATTGTCAAAATGACCGATATTGCACACAATAGCCTGATCCTTCATTTTTTCCATATGTTCTACCCTGATAACATGTTTATTTCCGGTTGCCGTTACATAAATATCGCCCTCACCGAGAGTTTCCTCTATGGTTATAACTTCAAAGCCCTCCATAGCCGCCTGCAAAGCGCAAATAGGATCGATCTC
>CAYPYT010000143.1:0-3853 GCA_964415105.1 uncultured Planctomycetia bacterium
TGCCCCGTGCCTCGAACAATGTATTTGTAAATGCACAGTTCTTCGAGCCCCATTGGACCTCTGGCGTGAATTTTATCAGTTGAAATACCTATTTCCGCGCCTTTACCAAACTCACCGCCGTCAGTGAATCTTGTAGAGGCATTTTCATAAACCGCCGCGGAATCGACTTCACGCGTAAATTTGCCGGCATTATCTTTATTCGTAGTCACAATCGCGTCAGAATGACGCGAACCAAACTCGGAGATATGTTCAATCGCTTCCTCCAAAGAACGAACCACGCGCACGTTAAGCACAAGATCCAGCCATTCAGTCGCGAAATCTTTATCGGTCGCTTTTTCAGCCTGTCCGCCTAAAATTTTCAATGTTTCCCCGCACCCCTTTATTCTAACGCCCGCGTTTTTCAATTTTTCAGCAATTTTAGGTAAAAAATCCCGGGCGCGAGCGTTATGCACAAGCAGGGTTTCCATCGCGTTACATACTCCCGGTCTTTCAACTTTGGCGTTTAAACATATCTTTTCCGCCATATCAAGATCACTTTCCGAATCAACGTATACGTGGCAAATACCTTTATAATGTTTTATTACCGGAATCGTGCTTTTAGAGACAACTTCCCTTATCAAATCCTCTCCGCCTCTCGGCATAATAAGATCAATTTTTCCGTTCGCCGTAAGCATGGCGCCGACTATCTCTCGAGAGGAATCTTCAATAAGTGTAAAGGCGCCTTTCCTTATACCATTGTCATCCGCCGCTTTTTTTAGAGCGTCGTATATGGCCTTATTTGAATTCATCGCGCCGGAGCCTCCGCGCAGAATAACAGCATTGCCGGATTTAAAACACAATGAAATACAATCCGCGGTCACATTCGGGCGTGATTCATAAATTATGCCGATAACACCTATCGGCACACGCACTTTTTCTATAACAAGCCCGTTGGGCCGTGTTTTTTTCTCAATAATTTCCCCGACAGGGTCATCTAAAACCGCGACCTCTTCAATCATCCGCGCCATAGCTTCGATTCTCTTATCGTCCAGCTTCAGCCGATCTATAAAAGCTTTATTCTTGCCCAGAGACTCCGCGAGCGCGATGTCCGCGGCGTTTGCTTCGATGATGGTATCCCGCCAAATACGAATATTATTTGCCATATCCGTTAAAACTTTATTTTTTTCTCCGGAAGACATAAGAGATAATTGTCTCTCCGCCAATCCCGCGGAAAGCGCGATATCGTTAATTGTCTTTATGCTGTTCATTATTTTCCTTTTATTTGGACAGGGCGAGAAGAGCCTGTCCCTACAGTCCATTTCGCATCTTCATCTTCGTAGGGGCGGACACGTGCGCGCGCCCGTTTTTTTACGCATTATGATGTTTCGAATGTACAATTATTTTTTTGTAATTTGTTTAGGGGCGCACACACGGGTGCGCCCCTACGGTATTAAATGACCCTATGATTTTTCCTATTAATGTAAAATAACAAGATTGTCCCTATGGACAACCTCATCATAATCTTTGTATCCAAGCTGTTTTTGTATTACAACGGATTTTTCGCCTTTGATCTTTTTTATCTCTTCGGATGAATAATTCGAAAGTCCTCTCGCCAGCACTTCCCGATCGCCGGAGGAAATCTCAATCACATCCCCTTTGGAAAATTTGCCGATCACTTCCAGAATGCCGCCGGGTAAAAGACTTTTTTTATCTTTCAACAAAGCTTTTTCCGCGCCTGTATCAATAATAACTTTGCCCTTAGTTTTAACGCTGAAAGCGATCCAGCGTTTTCGCGCCGTCAAGGTTCTCTCTCCGGCGGAGAAATACGTGCCGATCTGTTTCTCCCCGAAAACAATATCTTTTATTACGTTTTTCATCCGGCCATCGGCGATAATACATTTAATCCCCGAATGAACGGCACTCTTTACAGCGTCAAGTTTAGTTATCATTCCTCCCGTACTTTCATCGCACGATTTATTCCGGCAGAAAGCCCTCAACTTACCGATACTTTTTGTTATGTCGGAAACCGTTTTGATTACATTCGAATTATTATCATAAACACCGCTCACGTCCGTAAGAATAATTAACATCTCCGAGTCCGTAAGGTCGGCAACAAGCCCCGAAAGCCTATCATTATCGCCGCACTTTATCTCTTCAGTTGAAACCGAATCATTTTCATTAATAATAGGAATCGCTTTGAATTTCAAAAGAGCGTTGATCGTATATTTTATATTCAGAAATCTTCGGCGTGAATTAAAATCTTCTTGAGTTAGAAGAACCTGGCCGGCAATATAACCTTTCTCGGCGAGATATTTATTATACACATCCATCAGATGGTTCTGTCCGATGCTCGCTATCGCCTGTAATTCCGAAAGTGTTCGACCTTTTTTTTGAATTTCCAAAAGCCCCAGCCCCGCGCCTATCGCGCCGGATGATACAAAAATAACTTCAATTTTCCTGTTCATAAGTTCCGCGGCCTCGTCTGCCAGATTTTTGATAATCTGCTGATCGATTTTATTGTTCTTGTCCGTCAGAACCCGCGTACCAATTTTGATCGTTATTCTCTTCAGTTTTCTTTTTGACATTTTTTATTTCCCCGTAAATAGCACCCGTTAATTCTTTTATCCCTTTGCCCGTAACCGCCGAAATCGCCCAAACTTTGACATCCACGGATTTTTTAAATTTCTCAAGATTTTCGTCCGCGCCGGATATGTCAATTTTGCTCGCGGCAAGAACACGCGGCTTCGCGTATACTTCCAGGTTATAAAGCTTAAGTTCTTTTTCTAATTTTAAATAATTTTCAATAGGATCGGAACCATCCAAAGGCACGATATCAACCACATGCACCAAAACTCGAGTCCGTTCTATGTGCCGAAGGAATCTGTCGCCTAAACCGCGGCCGGCATGCGCGCCTTCGATCAGACCCGGCATATCCGCGACCACAAAAGTATTATCAAAAAATTTTACGACTCCGAGTTTGGGTTCTTTTGTAGTGAAAGGATACGGCGCTATTTTAGAATGTGATTTTGAAATTTTTGAGATCAGTGTGGATTTTCCGGCGTTCGGCAAACCTATAAGACCCGCGTCACTGGCAAGTTTAAGTTCTAAGAGTAAAGTTTTGGCTTCCGGTTCTTTTCCCTGGGTTGCCGGAACGACTTTCGCGCTTCCGAGTCCTCCCGCGCCGCCTTTAGAAACAATTACTTCTTCGCCGGCAAAAACCATATCCCGCATTATAAGATTATCTTCGGCATTACGAATAATCGTACCTACCGGAACTTTTAAGACAAGATCTTCCCCGTTTTTTCCGAATTTTCTAGTGGAACCGCCGTGCTTGCCTTTGGCGGCGGAATGATGCTGATTATAACGAAAGTTCAGAAGTGTATTAAGATTCTCATCACTTCTTATGATCACATCTCCACCGCGGCCGCCGTCACCGCCGTCAGGAATGCCCCTTCTGTGGAACAAATCTTTAAAAAGGCTCCGGCATCCGTCTCCGCCTTTGCCGCCTGAAACATAAATTTTCGCTTGATCTATCAGCATTTTATCCGGGAATAATACTTACAACCCGCCTTCCGGAAAAAGAAACCACACCACTTGACATAGCAAACAAGGTGTCGTCTTTCCCCTTACCAACATTCATTCCAGGCTTATAAGGAGTTCCTCTTTGTCTTATTATAATACTTCCCGCGCTTACGGTTTGACCTCCAAAACATTTTACGCCTAATCTCTGCGAGTTTGAGTCCCTCCCGTTACGCGATGATCCTTGTCCTTTTTTATGTGCCATAATTTTACCTCATTTGTTTGTTCGTACATCGTATGCCGCATGTCATTCATCGCATATCGTATGTCGTATATAGCATATCGTAAGAACTAC
>CAYPYT010000144.1:0-3802 GCA_964415105.1 uncultured Planctomycetia bacterium
CCCCTTGTTGTCATTCCCGCGCAGGCGGGAATCTCTGTGACTGTACCCCTCATTTGAACGTTGACGAACTACTCGCCCGTCCCCGCCTAATATATTACTTTATTCAGCGGGTATTCAATAAAACCCTCGGCGCCGGCTTTCATAAGACGCGGGATCAATTTTTTAACTTCTTCTTCGTCTATAACTGTTTCAATATCCACCCAAGCTTCATCAAAAAGCCGAGAAATTGTGGGAGCTTTCATTGACGGTAAAATTTGTATTATTGCTTCCACATTTTCTTTTCGGACGTTCATTTTTAAACCCACTTTTCCTTCGGCAAGTATCGCGCCCTTCAAAAGTAAAGTGATCAGTTCGATTTTTTCTTTTTTCCACGTGTCCCGCCACGCCTTTTTATTCACGATAAACTGCGTCGTAGACTCGCAAATTGTTTCCACGATCTTCAAATCATTGGCACGGAGACTACTGCCGGTCTCCGTAACTTCCACGATCGCGTCTATCCCCATTTTGGGCTTCACTTCCGTCGCCCCCCAGCTGAATTCAACTTCCGCGTTTACCTTGTTTTTCTTAAGGTATCGCTTGGTAACATTAACCAGTTCCGTTGCTATTTTTTTTTCTTTCAAATCTTTTACACTCTTTATATTTGAATCCTTGAGCACAGCAAGCACCCATTTCACCGGTTTCATGCTCCTTTTCGCGTAAACAAGTTCCGCTACTTTTTTTACATCAGAAGAATTTTCCTCAATCCAGTCATTACCCGTTATACCGCAATCGATAATCCCGTCTTCCACATACCGAGACATTTCCTGCGCCCGGAACAAAATTACTTCTATCTCCTCGTCATTTATATCGGGAAAATACGATCTTGAAGAAATTTTTATCTTATATCCCGCCTTTTCAAATAATCGCACGGTCGCGTCCTGTAAACTTCCTTTAGGAATACCGATTTTTAGTTTATTTTTACTCATTGCGCCCTCTTAGTTTTATTTATACCTTTTTTCGCTATGCCGTGTTAAGGAAATTTGTATACATTACCCCCTTCACCAGACACGCATATTATCAGATTGTGCCTGTTCCGCGCGCGCATTTCCGTGTCAATTGTATATCAATCTTAAATTATAGTCAATAGGCTTGTCGAAAGAGAACCAGGCTCGCCCGTCCCTACGCAATTATTGTTATCGGTTATCGGGCATTACGCGGCGATTAAAAGCATTGACGATAAATAAACACGTTAATGGGGAAATTGCTGTAGGGGCACGGCATGCCGTGCCCCTACTCTCTATGCATGGGGTTCAATGATAACCTTAACGGAAGAACCGGCTTCAGAAACCAGTTTAAATCCCGCTCCCGTCTCTGTCAAAGGCAAACGGTGTGTTATCATCTCGGTGACAGGTATCCTTCTCGCGCGGATCAGCTCTATCGCCTCGACGGCATCCAAAGGGCTGTTTCCATACGACGGCAATAGTGTTATGCCTCTTTTCCAAAACTCATTGACAGATATCGCGAGTTCTATCCCCGGATCTGTCGGCGCGAAAAATAAAACCGTACCGCCTTTCTCAACGGAACGAAACGCCTGAATAAACGCGGACAAAGCCCCCGTACACACTATCACAAGATCCGCGAGCCTGCCGCCCGTAGCCTCGAGCACTTCTTTCGTCACATCATTATCCGCGGACGTCACGCTATCCGCCCCGAATTGGCACGCTAAGTCCAAACGGTTTTCGTTTATATCAGTCGCGATTATGTGTCCCGCGCCGGTATTCCGGGCTAAAGATATATGAAGAAGTCCCGAAATACCGCTTCCAAGAACCAAAACACTTTTCCCTGGACTCATACCGCCTATTCTTTGCCCGCGCAGAACACAGGCCAAAGGTTCAATGAAAACTCCCTCTTCAAAAGAAACCTCATTCGGCAGTAAAAAAACTCCGCGGTCAACATTAATGGACGGCACGCGGATATATTCCGCGAACCCGCCGGGGTCATAATTGGTACTGTTAAGAGTTTCACACACAGTATGATGCCCTCTAAGACAATAACGACAGGTGTTGCAAGGAACATGATGTGAAACAAAAACCCTATCACCGGGCTTATATTTCCTCACATCGATCCCCACTTCAACAACTTCGCCCGTGATTTCATGGCCTAAAACCAAAGGCGCCTTTTTAACGCGGTACCACTCCATCACATCACTGCCGCAAATACCGCTGGCAATTACCTTTACTAATATTTCGCCGCGTTCGATTCTCGGTATAGGCATCTCTTCTACCTGAATATCTCGATTGTTGTAATACTTAGCGACACGCATCATGTCTTTTATCTCCGCCATATTATCACCCGTCCCAACTCCTCCCCTTTTGAAAAAGAGGGGTGGAATCCCCATTCACAATTCATTTTTTCCCGCTTTTTATTTTCTCAAAAACCTCACACGCCGAGGAAACCGTAGCTTTTTTATGAATGATCGCGTTTAACGCCGCGGCAACCGCCTCCGGATGCGGACTTTGCCAGACATTTCTTCCGAGATTTATGCCGACCGACCCTTTTTGCATCCCGTCATAAACAAATTCAAATACTTCCCGTTCTGTTTCACATTTGGGTCCTCCGGCCATCACCACCGGCACGGGACAGCCGTCTACAACTTTATCGAAATCTTTGCCACACCAATAGGTTTTCACAACCCGCGCTCCGAGTTCCGCCGCTATCCGGCAACATAACCCGAGATACCGCGCGGTACGCTTTTCCATTTCTTTTCCAACCGCTGTAACCGCCATAACAGGAACTCCATAATTCTCGCAAGTATTAACAAGTTTCGCCAAATTCTTCAGCGTTTCCTTTTCATAATCACTTCCGATAAAAACAGAAACGCCGACCGCCGAAACATTAAGTCTCAAAATTTCCTCAATAGACGTCGTTAAAATTTCATTCGCGAGGTCATTGCCGAGAACACTTGTTCCCCCGCTTACCCTTAAAATAATAGGTTTATCTATCCCCGGATCCACACACGCTCGAAGCACTCCGCGTGTCACAAAAAGCGCGTCACAATATTTAAGAAGCGGTTTTATGGTTTCACCCGGCCTTTCCAGACATCGCGTAGGTCCCTGAAAATATCCATGATCTATCGGAAGAAAGAAACACTTCCCATCTTCTCCAAAAAGCCGTTTCAACCGATTTGACATTCCCCAATCCATATCTTTCCTCCTTTAAAAATTAGAACTTTATAACCCCGTCCCTTTTACAAACCACAATCTTTGCCAATCAGTTTAACACATCCGCATTGGAGCGTCTACCATTTCAAGCAAGATGAAATGGTTTGCGGCAAGCTCAACCTCGTAGGTTGGTAGGGGCACATTGCATGTGCCCGCATTATACCATCCTACGAGATTGAACTCGGGGTGTTTTGTTAATGGTGCCTGTTCGCGACACCACCAACCTCGTAGGTTAGTGGTGTAGGGAGCCACCACTAACCTACGAGGATGGTGGTTACAATAAAGTGTAGGGGCGGGTCTGTGCGCGCGCCGTGAATGGTAGGGGCACATTTCATGTACCCGCATTATACCATCCTACGAGGTTGAACTCGGGGTGTTTTTGAAACGCGCGATTAATTAATGTAATACCAATTACAAAAAATAATTACCCAAAAGGAGAAGAGACCGGGATGGCAAATTAGGCGGTCGGGATGGCAATATTTTTGAGGTTATGTTTTTACGTTTTGCCGCACACCATGTCATCCCCGGTTTGACCCACCACCTTGCTATCCCGGGCTTGACCCCAGGGCTGGCTCATGCTGTAATGTTTTTTACTAACATTC
>CAYPYT010000145.1:0-3799 GCA_964415105.1 uncultured Planctomycetia bacterium
CGCCTTCCACTGTTTTTAGAACTTCTTCTGCCGCCGCTATCGTCACCTTTTCCACGTATTCCAGATCTGAATCATAATGAACGCCCACTTGAACTAAAACCGACATTTCTTTTTGGGGATAATAATAATTAAGCAGTCTCGCGCTTGCAAGCGCTTTATTGGGAATAACCACAACATTGTTCGCGAGCATTCTTACCCAGGTAGACCGCCACCCGATTTTTTCCACATACCCCTCTTCTCCCGATTCTAACTTTATGAACTGACCAATCGTAACAGGTTTATCTATCACGATCTGAATACCTGAAAAAAAGTTTTCTAAAGTCGGCTGAAGCGCGAGCGCGACGGCCAAAGAACCAATACCCAAAGAAGCAAGAATAGGGGTTATTGATATGCCAATGTTATCCAAAAGGATCAAAACGCCGAGTCCTATTACCACTACCCGCACGATAACACGCGCCACACCGCTCGAATCTCTGAGAACCGGCACTTTTTTTGAATAATTGTCAATAACGCCCTTAAATAGACGATCCGTGAATAAAACAACCGCGATTACCGCCGTAATCTTAAAAGCGACATCAACAAATTGAAGCAATCCACTGCCCGTTCCAAATTCAAAAAAATTATCAAGAACAAAAACACCGCTTACAAAGATCAATAAACTCAAAGGAAGATCTGCCGCTTTAACAAAAATATCATCAAATTTTGTTTTAGTTTTTTCGGCAAACGCGTGAAGTCTTTTGAAGAATATTTTTTTTAAAATAAGAAGTACCGTTACCCAAAAAAAATAAACCACCGGCATATATATTGACGAGGAAATATTCATTCCCGCGAGAGTTAAATTTTTCATATTATTTTACCATTGCCGCCGCGCGCGGACCCGCCTTTGGCAGGCACCATTTAAGCTTTTCCCGCGCTACCGAGAACATTTTCGTTTTTGTGTTTATACATTTTTATGAGTTCATCTCTTGCCGGACCAAGATATTTTCTCGGATCAAATTCTCCCGGCTTAGTCGCGAAAACTTCTCTTATTTTCGCCGTCATCGCGAGACGTCCGTCACTATCAATATTTATTTTACAAACGGCCGATTCCGCGGCTTTCCGGAGCTGATCTTCCGGCACACCAACGGCGTTTTCCATACACCCGCCGTATTTATTGATCATCGCAACATATTCCGGAAGCACGGAACTTGAGCCATGAAGCACTATCGAAAATCCGGGAAGGAGTTTTTCTACTTCGTGCAGAATATCAAACCTTAACGGCGGCACTTCTTCTCCGGGAGCCAATTTGAATTTATAGGCCCCATGACTCGTCCCGATAGATATAGCTAAACTATCGACTCCGGTTTTCGAAACAAACTCTTCCACTTCTTCGGGTTTTGTATAATGCGTCTTTTCATGGCTGACCTCATCTTCTATCCCGGCTAAAACCCCAAGTTCGCCCTCAACAGTAACATCATACTTATGCGCGTATTCAACCACCTTTTTCGTAAGCGCGATATTCTCCTCAAAAGACAACCCTGACCCGTCTATCATTACCGAAGAGAACCCGGATTCTATACAAGAAACACAAAGCTCGAATGAATCGCCATGATCCAAATGTAAAGCAACCGGAATATCCGACCCGGCATCTTTTACTATATCCATCGCTCCGTGAGCCATGTGCCTTAAAAGAATTTGGTTCGCGTATTTCCTCGCGCCGGCGGAAACCTGCAAAACAACAGGAGACTTTGTTTCGATACAAGCAGTTATGATAGCCTGCAGTTGTTCCATATTGTTAAAATTATATCCCGGGATCCCATATTTACCGCCTATAGCCTTCTGATACATATCTTTAGTATTAACCAACCCTAAATCTTTGTAACTATGCATGATTCATCCCCTTTGTTGTTGTTGTAAAACGTAAGGGCACGGCACGGCATGCCGTGCCCCTACAAGTGTTAACTTTCTTCCGTATCCCATATGTTGCTTAAATACCTATCAGGGTTTTCATTGAACTCTTCTACTGCTTCAGGGGAAGAAAACCCTATTGTTTTGCCGTTATATTGCGTACGATAAGGCGTCGCCTGATCCAGAACCGAACCGCTTACCGGACAATAATTGTTGCTGAGGCCATCGTCCGTATCCATGCCCATATTGTCCATATCCTCCATATTTGTATCCCCATCGATCTGTGAAAATTCATCATCGGCAAAACTAATTGCCGACACCGGCGACGCCGCCAGCATCATACCAACAAGTAAAAATTTTATTATTCTCATCTCGCTCCTTTCTTAAAATCTGACAGGTTTACGAACAAAAAATAACCTCCGACTAAAACTCCACCCTTTTTTCCATATCGGTTATACTTGTCCCCCTATACAAAACCTTGTTGTTTTTGTCAATGACGATAACCGTCGGAATTCCGGATATTCCATAACGATTAGCTACTACTCCCGTAGCGTCTATCACAACATCATATGCCATTTGGGTTCTTTTGACAAAATCTTCAACTTTGGATTTAGACTCCTGTACATCGATCCCGATAACCCTGACATCTGCCGCGTATTTTTTAGAAAACGCGTTCGTAGAAGGAACTACCGCGCCGCAATGCGGACACCATGTGGCGAAAAAGACCAGAACCGCTCTTTTTGTCTTAAGTTCCTCGCTTAATGTTATTTCTTGACCGCTTAAAGTCTCTAATGTGAAGTCAAACGCTTCCTTCCCCGCGCTAAGAGGCGCGGCCCCGGACTCCGCCGTCAATATCCCCAGCATCGCCGCGCAAATTATCAATTTAATATAAAAACTTTTCATCCTCAGTCTCCCTTTTTTGTCCGCCATTCAGAGTCTTCGCCTCCATTTGAATACTGCTCCAAAATTTTACGGGGGCTCCCTTTATATTTGCCCTTTTCTAAATTAAAATACCCGCTCGAAATATAAAATATTCACCCAAAAATATCATTCCGAAAGCAAATATTTTTTGGATCGTCAGCATTACTTTTTCAGAGCCGGACACCAAAGGCAAAATTCCGGCAAAAGTGCCGATCGCGATCAATATAGTGCCGAATCCCAGAGCGAAAACAAATAAAAATGAAAACCCCAAAACTACGTTTTGCGTAGACGCGACATATGTGAGCAGCACTCCCAAAACCGCGGCGGCGCAGGGAGAAGCAATAAGCCCTGAGACCATCCCCATTAAAAACACGGGCAATATTCCTTTTCCTTTGAAAATTTTCCCGGCACCCGCCCTTTGTATTAAGAAAACCGGAAGATGTATCACATCTAACATCACAAGAGCAAAAACAATAATCACATTTCCCACTATTAAATGCGCGAGAGGACTCGTCTGTACTTGTCCAAACAATTTCCCCGTCATCGCGGCAGTAAGTCCCAACACTGAAAATGTGATAGCCATTCCAAAGACATATATACTTGAAAGAACGAATCCCCTGCGCCGGGAAGCGCCTCCTTTAGAGGCTCCGATCACACCTACAACAACCGGTATAAGAGGAAATATACAAGGAGTGAGCGACATCGCGACTCCTCCCAAAAAAACAAATAGATATGTCATTGGAGAAATATTGTTCAGGTAGTATACGATATTTTCCATCATAAATTCACTCCTCTACCGATACCATTTTGCCGTGATGCTTGAGAGAATTATATAATATCAGCAAAAAAAGAAAAATGCTACACAATACCTGCATTTCTCGAGGGATCAATATTCTCTGATGCGTAATAAAATTAAACGCTTTTTCATGATAAAAATGAGAATAAAGTTTATTAAGCGCCATACCTAACGATATACTGCTTATCGCGATCG
>CAYPYT010000146.1:0-3793 GCA_964415105.1 uncultured Planctomycetia bacterium
AAGCGGGTTATTAAGCTTGCCTCGAACGAGAACCCGCTCGGGCCGTCATCTGTGGTTCTCGAGGCGATCGCGAAGGCCGCGGAAAACATAACCAGGTATCCGGACGGAGGGTGTTTTAATCTCCGCCGCGCTTTAAGTGATAAACTTTCGGTTTCCGGAGACAATATTATTTTCGGTAACGGATCGGACGAAATTATTGTTTTGGCGCTTCGCGCGTTTGTTCAGCCCGGGGACGAAGTGATCATAGCAAATCCCACTTTTTTAGTTTACAAGATCGCTTCGTTAGTGGAGAGCGCGTGTGTAAAGGAAATTCCGCAGAATAATTATCGCTATGATTTGAAAGATATGCTTAAAGCCATTACCGAAAAGACAAAAGTTGTTTTTATAGCCAATCCCGATAATCCAACGGGTTCTTATGTAACGGACGAAGAATTGAAGAGTTTTATTGAAAGCGCGGGTGAACATGTTCTTATTGTTCTGGATGAAGCATATTACGAGTTCGCGAAAGGCGGAGATTATCCCGAGACACTCGATCTTATAAAACGCGAAGACCGCGATATCCTTATAACCAGGACATTTTCCAAAGCCTATGGCCTTGCCGGACTTCGGCTCGGGTATGGACTTGCCAGGGGAGATATAATTGAAGTGCTTAACAAAGTCAGAGAGCCTTTTAATGTTAACTCACTCGCGCAAGCCGCCGCTCAGGCGGCTCTTGATGATGATGAATATCTTAAAGCTTCGGTTGAGCTGGTTTTGAAGGAGAAAGAACAATTCTATAAGACATTTGAATCTTTGGGTGTAGAATATTTTAAAAGCAGGGCGAATTTTATTTTGGTAAACACAAAACGCGATTCCGCTAAAATATTTACATATCTGCTTAAACGGGGAATTATTGTACGTGATATGACCGCGTGGGGTCTTAAGGGGTTTATTCGGGTCAATATAGGACTTCCGGAAGAGAATAAAATGTTTTTTAAAGCATTCGCGGAAGCGATTAATGGTGAATGATGAAAGGTCCGCCGGAGGCGGATATTATCCACTAAATAAAAAGGGGTTCGCATGATAATAGTATTAAAACCTGGTGCCGCAAAGACGCAAGTCGATCATATTGTTGAAAAAATTGAAAAACTTGGATTGAAACCGTGGGTTTCAGAAGGCGTGGAAAGAACTATTATAGGCGTTATCGGAGAGGAAGACGTTGTAAGAACATTACCTCTTGAGGGTTTCCCCGGTGTCGAAAAAGTTTTAACTATTTTAAAACCGTACAAGTTGGCGTCTCTTGATTACCAGAAAACTCCCAGTGAAATTACCGTGGGTAAAGGGGTAATTGTCGGTGGCAAGCGCCTCGTTGTTATGGCCGGGCCGTGCTCTATTGAAACGGGCCAAATGCTTTTAGATATCGCCCGTACGGTAAAAAAATCCGGCGCGCTTATGCTTCGAGGGGGCGCTTTTAAACCAAGAACAAGTCCGTATAGTTTTCAGGGTTTGGGAGAAGAGGGGCTTAAATATCTTGCCGAAGCCAGGGATAAGACAGGACTTTTGGTTGTTACGGAACTAATGGATATACGCGAACTTGATACGGTGCTGAAGTATGCCGATGTTATACAGATCGGTGCCAGAAATATGCAGAATTTTGATCTTTTGAAAGAAGTCGGAAAGACAAAAAGACCCGTGCTTCTTAAAAGAGGTATCGCCTGCACGATAAAAGAGTTTCTTATGAGCGCGGAATATATTTTGTCCGAAGGTAATTTTAACGTGATTCTTTGCGAGAGAGGGATAAGGACGTTTGAAACTTTTACGCGTTTCACTCTTGATATCAATGCTGTTCCGGCGCTGAAAAGTTTAACTCATCTCCCTGTAATCGTAGATCCTTCTCATGGTACCGGAAGGTGGGGCATGGTAAATGCCATAAGCCGCGCGGCGATCGCCGCGGGCGCGGACGGGCTTATGATCGAAGTGCATCCGTCTCCGGAAGACGCGTTTTCGGATGGAGATCAATCTCTACTTCCGGAAAAATTCGCGCAGTTGATGAAAGACGCCGCGAAAGTAGCCAAAGCGGTGGGAAGAACTATGTAAGGGCGGCTCTCGAGCCGCCCCTACACGGGTGAATAAAATAAAGGGCGCCCCCCTACATGGTGAATAACATGAAAATAAAAAGAGTAGTAATTATCGGAATGGGGCTTATCGGCGGGTCTATCGGTAAAGCTTTAATTGCTAAAGGCATTGCTGATGAGGTTATTGGCGTATGCCGGAAAGAGTCATCTTTGCGCCGCGCAATAGCAGAGAAGTCTTTGACCAAAGGGTATGTTAATAGCTATAAAGAGGCGCTAACCGGCGCGGAAATAATTCTGATCGCGACACCTGTAAATACGATTAAGGAAGTATTGAAAAAAATCGCGGAAGTTGTAAACGATACGAAAATATTAGTAAGTGATGCGGGAAGCACAAAAAAAGAAATTGTAGATTATGCCGACCGGTTCAAAGATAAGTTTTCTTTTATTGGAGCGCATCCTCTCGCTGGCAGTGAAAAAAGCGGAGTGGAATATTCTTCGAGCGGTCTTTTTGAAAATTCAGTATGTATTTTAACCCCGACGAAAGACTCCGCGGACGAAAATTACGAAAAGGTAAAAAATTTATGGGAAAGTCTCGGCGCGGTAACTTGCCGATTATCACCTGAAGAACACGATAAAAATATAGCTTTTTCGAGTCATTTGCCGCACGCGGCGGCATACGCTTTGATGGGCGCTTTGCCGGACGCGTTTCCCCGAAATATGATCGCTTCGGGGTTTAAAGATATTACGAGGATTGCTTCTTCCGATCCGGAATTGTGGAAAGATATCTTTATGAGCAATAAAACTAATGTTATAAAAGCGATAAGATGTTTTAAGAACATTCTTTCAGAGTTTGAAGAAGACATTAAGGCTGAACGCGCCGAAGAACTTAAAATAAAACTAAAAAAAATGAAAGAAATGAGGGATAACATTGTTTGAAGCTGTTAAAATTGTAGCTATAGACGGACCCGCGGGAAGCGGGAAAAGCACCGTAAGCAAACTTGTCGCGGAAAAACTTGGGTTTATATACATAGACACGGGAGCCATGTACCGAGCTCTTACCTTTAAAGTGATGAAGAATAATATAAGTTTTTCCGAAGAGGACAAGATCATTGAAATAGCGGGAACGTTAGATCTTAAGCTCTTACCGTCACAAGCAAAAGGAACTTCTATTTGTGTGATATTAGACGGGGAAGATGTAAGCAGAGAAATAAGGCGAAGTGAAGTTACCGGAAACGTCAAATATCTCGCGAAAATTGCTAAAGTCCGGGAAAATATGGTCAAGTTTCAGCGCCGCATGATAAAAGGGATGGGGAGCGTTGTTATGGAAGGGCGGGATATCGGAACCGTTGTTTTGCCTGAAGCTGAATATAAATTTTATTTGGACGCGTCTTTTGATGAAAGGGTTCACCGCCGTTTTCAGGAACTCCGCGCGCGTGGAGATTTGATCACACGCGAAGAAGTCGCGGAGAATTTAAAGCAAAGAGATTATTCTGATAAAACCCGCGAAGTCGGTCCTCTAAAAAAAGCGAAAGACGCGATTTTTGTGGATACGACGGATTTTACAATAGAAGAAGTGATCGATAAAATAGTTGAAATAGTAGAGGCGGACCCCGTGAATAGTGAAAGGTGAATCGACCGCCACCAACCTCGTAGGATGGTAGTAAAGAGCACTACCAACCTACGAGGTTGTTGGCGGAGGTGTAATGGTCATTCGTAGGGGCGGACCCATGTGTCCGCCC
>CAYPYT010000147.1:0-3772 GCA_964415105.1 uncultured Planctomycetia bacterium
CAGGTTTCCCGCCGGAGGCGGGTCCGCCTTTGGCGGAAAGCTTGAAGCTTGCAACTTGAAACTTGCAGCTTGAAGCAGGTTTCCCGCCGGAGGCGGGTCCGCCTTTGGCGGAAAGCTTGAAGCTTGTAACTTGCAGCTTGCAACTTGTAACTTGCAGCTTGCAACTTGCAGCTTGAAGCTTGCAACTTGAAACTTGCAGCTTGTAACTTGCAACTTGCAAGGGGGGAGTAGAGATGGGGGGGTATAGGGATTTGGAAATATATAAATTGGCGCATGAATTGGGTGTTGAAATTCATAAAATGAGTTTGGGACTTCCTAAGTTTGAAATGTATGAGGAGGGTTCCCAAATAAGGAGAGCGGCAAAATCAGTAGCTTCCAATATTGTGGAAGGGTTTGGGAGAAGGAAGTATAAGGCGGATTATTCAAAATTTCTTATTTACGCGCATGCTTCTTGCGATGAAACTAAAGAGCATCTTAAATTGCTCTATGAAACGAAATCATTGAAAGATAAAAATGTTTATTTTGGACTTTTAGATAGATGTGAGGTGTTAAGCAAGATGATGAATAGGTTTATAAGGGTGATAAATAAATGAACAAGTTACAAGTTACAGGTTACAAGCTGCAAGTTACAAGTTACAAGCTTCAGGTTACAAGCTTCAGGTTGCAAGCTTCAGGCTGCAAGTTGCAAGCTTTCCGCCGAAGGCGGACCCGCCTCCGGCGGGAAACCTGAAACCTGAAACTTGTAACCTGAAACTTAAACGTGAGGTATTGCCATGAAGATTAATATAAGAGGAAAAATTCGGGTTGTGGTTGTGTTGGGGACGGTGGGGCTTGCGTTCGCTTTGGTGGCAGGGTCTCTGTTTCTTCAGCGGGACAAGATAATGGAAAGTTTCGCGAGTCCTACGGATATGACTATAACCACAAACTCTACCTGGACGTCGGATACGGAAGTTGTGGGGACGCTCACTATTCAGACGGGTTCGACGCTTACGATTGAATCTTCCGTCGCGGGAGTTGCCATAACTGTGACGGCGACGAACCTTGTTGTTGAGGAAGGGGCGCTAATTTCGGCGAACGGGAAGGGGTTCGCGGGCGGCGATAGCGGCGCGGCAGGGGAAGGTGTCGGTAGAGGCAGAGCCGGGAATTCCGAAGCCGGCGCGGGTGGCGCGGGTCATGGCGGCGCGGGCGGGGACGGTTATAATAACGTCGGGTCCGGCGGTGGGAGTTATGGGGTTTCGGTTAATCCGGTTAATTTTGGGTCCGGTGGCGGTGGGAGTGGTGTCCACGCGCGAAGGGGAGATGGATGGGGTTCTTCGTCGCCTTTGGCTCCTCAGAATGACGATATGGATTCTTCGTCGCCGTTGGCTCCTCAGAATGACGAGCGGAAGGGTGGCTCTGGCGGCGGGGCGATTCGGCTTGTTGTTCCGGGAACGATCAGTTTGATGGGAAACATCGCGGCTAATGGCGCTACGGGTGGTTTTGGCGCGGGCGGCGGCGCGGGCGGCAGTATTTGGATAGACGCGGGTGTTTTGGCCGGGTCGGGGGATATTACGGCTGACGGTGGAGATGGCGGGTCTTTCGCTTTTCAGCCTGACGATGTGGACAATAGAAATGGCGGCGGCGGCGCGGGGGGGCGGATTTACGTTCTGACGATGGCGCGGACGCATGACGGGGTGATTAGCGCGCTCGGCGGCAATGGCGCGGCAAACGGCGGCGCGGGGACTACAATAATTGAATTTGCCCAAACAGAAGAGGAAAAACGCAACCTTAGAAAACGCTATAAGATCAAGTTTGGTGAAGACGAAACCGAAATCGGGGACTTTGAGACTAAAGATTTTCGGCCTCACGCGAAGATAAAGCGGTGGGGGGAAGAGAGTTATTTAGGTGTAGAATTGTATGACGCGGAAATAGCCCAAGAGAAAAAATCCGTAGCTCGCGACGCGGGCAAAATAGACTGGGATTCACCGATAGTCGGGAGTCGTTTTTATAAGAAAGGCCGGGAAGAAATTGACGCGGCGTTTGTTGTTAACGAAAATGGCGGAGTCGAGTTTGAGGTTATTTTAAAAGAAATTCCGAAATCGAACACGGTTAGCCTTCCTATAAAGACGGAAGGGTTGGCGTTTTATTACCAGGGACCTCTTAGCCAAGAAGAAATAGCGCAAGGAGCGGCGCGACCCGAGGAGGTTGTTGGTTCATACGCGGTTTACCATGAAAGCAAGCAAGGCGGCAATTACAAAGCGGGGAAGGCGTTTCATATTTACAGGCCGAAGATTATTGACGCGGTTGGGGATTGGGTTTGGGGGGAGTTGGAGATACGGCATTCGATGGCGGATGATAGCAATGTGCAGGGTGAAGATGGGTGGGGTTCTTCGTCGCCTTTGGCTCCTCAGAATGACGAGATGGATTCTTCGTCGCCTTCGGCTCCTCAGAATGACGGTTCTCTTGCTCGTCATCCTGAGCGTAGCGAAGGATCTGTTATTGAGGATGAGGTTCTTCGTCGCTTCGCTCCTCAGAATGACGAGGGAAGTGTGGGGGACGGGGTGATATTGATTACTATTGATCGGGAGTGGTTGGATAACGCGGAATATCCGGTTATTGTTGACCCTACGTTCGGATATGACACTCAGGGAGCAAGCTCTATCTCTTTGGAGAACGTCATCAGGGGCGCGGCTTTTACGGAAGGGGTATCAGGGGAAACCGTAACCAGCATAACCGCGTACCTCGGAAACGACGACGCAAACGGCGCGCACGCGGGGAAATGCGCTCTTTATAACTCCAATCTCACTCTAAACAATGGCACGGGTTCGGCAATATCAATTCCGGCGTCGTCTTCCGGATGGTATACAAGCGAGTTTTCCTCTCAAGTGACTTTATCCGCCAGCACAGAATACATTTTCGCCGCGTGGGGAGATAATGCCAACACTAAAATATATTATGACGACGGCGTCGTCGAGAGCCAAGGAAAAACGGATACCGAAACTTACGGCACTTGGCCGAATCCATTGAACCCGACGGAAACCGACACCAAGAAGTATTCTATCTACACCAGTAAAACTACGGACACCTTTGAAATCACCTTAACCCTGTGCGGTGAAACCACGAGTTTTGTAATTACAACCACCATAGACGCTGTTTTGCCCACAATTGAGAGTGTGGCTTTATCTCCGGCGAGTCCGGTACCCGCCGGGGGCGAGGTGGAATATACCATTACATTCAGCGATGATATGGATACTTCAACCGCGCCCACAGTAAAATACGGCACAGCCGACCCATACACAACCTACACAATAACCGCCAAAACCGGCGAGGAATACACCAACGGTTTCGTAATCGCCACACCGGCAATTTGGAAAGGAACCGCTACACCGCCTGCGGTGGAAACATATCATCTTAGCGTATCCGGAGCAAAAGAAGCCTCGGGAAACACAATGGAAACCGACACTTCTCACACTTTTGCAGTAGGCTCGAGTTTAACAATAACCACGCCGGCTGACGGCACCGCGAGCTTGGCGGCAGGCGGGAGTCAAACCATTGCCTGGACAGACGCGGGGGGTGTAGAAAACGTTAAAATTTCTTACGCCTTAGACGGCGCGAATTTCAACAACATAATAGCGAATTCAACGCCTGACACCGGCAGTTACACGTTATGGACAGTTCCCGGCACTATATCAACCGCGGTGAGAATAAAGGTGGAAGACACAAACGACGCCAATAACTACGACGTATCAGGAGTAGGTGTAGACGGCGCGAATATTAGTATCGCGGTACCGAC
>CAYPYT010000148.1:0-3766 GCA_964415105.1 uncultured Planctomycetia bacterium
CACCCGCGTGCGATAAATTATCATGATCAACATTGATTCTGAATACTACTCCGCGTACATTTTCCGTTAACCGCTCAGAAAACTCCTTTGCCGCCGTATTTATAACATCCGACCCCATTGGTATGCCGTAAGCCGTCTCATACTGTAAAGTTAACACTTTCTGAGTAAAATCTTCCATTTCCCGAAGCAAAACTTTAAGTTCTTCCTCGGGCGGATTGTCTGCTACCCTCTTTTTAAGATCGTCAAGTTCTGTCTCGATCTTCGAATAGTTCGGAATATATTGAGGAAATCCGAAATAGTCAAAAAGTCTTGTAGTTACCCCATTTGTTTTTGCCGCCTGTATCCACTTCCGGCTGGCATCATCAGCAAATAATATTCTTTCTTCTCCTTCGAGATTCTTGATAGTAAACTCATTTTCCGCGAAAACAATCAGATCTCGAGTTTGATAACTGGCATCACCAATGAGGCTTTTGTAATACTCATCCCGCGCGAGCGCGTCAACTTCTCTATCAAAGGCATCAACCGATGTTATCCCAAAATATGATTTATAGTTCTCAAGTTCCGTTATTATCTCCTGCACCTTCACCTTGTCCGGCGGGCTGTTTATTTTCAAACTAAGCCAATGAGCTATATCCTCCCTTTGTGTTTTAGCAGGGCGCACCTTATACAATTTGTTCAGTATTATTTTTTTCCTTATGCTCGAATAGGCTTGTGCTTTAGTAACATCGGTTACGGGAGTTGGAGTTGAAACACCTATCACCACTCTAAGAACGTCAACTTTTTCAAATCCCTGTTTCGAAGCCTCTTGTCTGCCGGCCTTTAAAGCTTCCTCCAAAAGCGCGTTTAAAAATTCTTTAAACTTATTTTCGTCATATCCTTCACCTTTCGTAAAAACATACTGCCACCTTCCGCCGTAAGGGTTGTAATAAGCGATAAAATCAACACCGATATCTTCCAAATCTTTCTTATGTCCGTCGATATAAGCAAATGATGCTTCTCCGAATTTATCCCGAACAAAGTCCACAGCGGTATGCCCATACCTATTATTTAAATGCCTCATCGACGAAGTTTCCGACGTCACAATAACCACACTTTTACCTGAAGCAACCTCCCGCATAGCCTTATTCAACCCATATTTCTCAGGAACCGCCCCCGCCACACCGGTAGTTTTCGCCTTCTCATAAGCCTCCTCAGCAATGCGTTCGGCGTTCTCAAGTTCACGAGAAAGTTCCGAAACTGTAATTGCATCTTCTTTAATAAAATCCCTATCAACAGCAAGCCTTGCTTCGGGCGTCATATTCCATACGGCCGCGTCATCATTAGAGAAAGGAACTCTCGACAATACTTTTTCAGTTCTATTGTTCTCAAAAAAGGCTTCTTCGACTTCTTGGGCTAAAAAGTGGTCGCCGAAAAGGCCGGCGATAATTTCATGGATGATAACCGCTTTTGTTTTTTTATCGTCTCCCTTAACGTCACCTTTGATACGTATGCCCTGCCCGCCGGCGTGTCCTCCAAACGTAATATCCGCGAGGACAAACCTTACCAGCGCTCTTCCGTCCGCGTTGTTTCCTTTTAAACCTTCAACTTCCGTCAAAACCTTTTGGTTCGCGCCGATACTCTGCAAAAATATCTTTAAATCATTTATAATTTCGTCAATGTTCGGTACATCCTCAAAATATTCTTCGGATAATCGTTCCATCTCGGCGTCTATTGCCGACTGGTGAACCGCGTCTAAGAATGTTCTACGCGGCATACTTTCTATTTTCCCGTCATCCAAATGAAAAACTATCTCATCTCCGTCTTCTTCAACTTTAATAATGTTTTTGCCCTTTAATCTTTGTTCCTCCAAATATACCTCGGCTCTGAATACGTCAAGATTACTCGCACCCCAAACGTCTTCGCCCAAAGATGAGAGAGGACTCGCTATCTGAAGCGTCGAGGCCTTCGCGATAATGGAAGTCAGCATGCGCTGTATATTTGTCGTTTGGCCGGCGAGTAGGTCAAAATACGGGCATTCGTAGCCTTTTTCGCTTGTAAATTTCGGGATGATCGATACGTATGAGATATTTTTCTCTTTAAGAAGATTGCATAGGTTTTCCGTATGGAAACCGCCTGTCATTAAAACGGCGCTTTCCGTGTTTTCTCTTTCGGGATGGAATTTCAAATTTTCGATAAATACTTTGTCTCTTTTAAACGAATATTCGTAAAATTTGGCGATTCTCGTTCTATAGTCATCCAGTTTAAGAATTGACGGCGCCAAGCGAGCCTCGATCTTATAAATGGGAGCTTCTTTCTCGATAAAATTTACGTAGTTTATTACGTCAAAAGAACTTTTCTCGGCAAGATAATATTCATAATCGGTTTTGGTAAGCGAAATATCGAAAATGTTTTTCATTAGAACGAGGTTTCTGGAAAGCACGTTCAAACGGCGTTCGGTGTCATTTCGATACAACGGCTCTTTTATTGCCGCCTCAAGCTCATCCAGCTCTTTCATGACTTGAAACCGATTAACCGCTTCATAAATCGTCACATACATAATGTAATTCGAAAGTTCCGGAAACCGTTTTATGTCAATATTTAATTCTTTCGCTTTGCTGAGGAGATAATCATAAAAAATTTTGCGGGAGATTTTTTTTGTTTTGAAATCAACACTTTTTGAAACAAGTTCAGTCACTTCGTTTTTGGAAAGAGCATTTTTGAGCTCATCAATAAGAACATTACGTTCCGTATTCGCTTTTTCAAAATTAACTTTTTCTTCCTGCTCCATCGCCTGCACCAAAAGATAGAGATTAGCGAAACCTTTTACATTGATCCCTTCATCTTTGGCTTTTAGGGTTAAAAACTCAAGATACGCTCTAAAATCCATATTCCCGGCTTTATACGCGCCGTATGCCATGTCTATTTTTAAAAGTTCCGGGGTATAAATATGACGTTTGAGATTGTTCAGAATATGGGTCAGACTAATAAGGCATTCATCTACTTCCGGCTTATATTTCAAAGAGTCTCTGTATACCTGGAGGTTATCAAGATAGAGATCCTTGTTTTCAACTCCCCAAAGCTGAATTTTATCGGAATTGTTTACCGCGTAAAATTCCGCTCCGTTTATCTCGCCCCTCTTAACAAAATAATCCGCGACCTCCCGGCGAATGGTTTCACCTGTTATTGAAGTAAACACCGTAAGGTCATATTTGCCGACACCGCCTTCAAGATTAATGATGCTTAACCCGTACTCCTTATTAAGGTAGTCAATGATGTCGGAAATTTTACGCTGGGCATAATAATTGCAGTGCGCGTCCTGAAGATGAACAACTATTTTGTTGGAAGTACCTTTATGCGCGTATTTGACATCCCCAAGATGAGCCGGAATCGTAAAGGTATCAGTATCAAGTACGGCAAACTGCCCATACGCCTGCGGCGCGACAGGCACATCATACTTAGCAGGATCCAACTCCGTCCCGCCCCATGCCGGTTTTAAAACAAAACTGACACAAAACATTACCAGAACCGCAATGTTTACACCCTTTTGGATATGTATGTTCAAGGTTTTATTCATAATATTACTTTTGCAAACGTTTTAATTACCGGAGACAACTCTCCCTTGCACGAATATAGGTACACTATTAGTTTACACCCCGCGAAAGAAATTTCCAACCCCATCAAGCCACCTTTTTTACACCTTAACCACCACCCAAAATAAAACCCAAAAACCACCAACCTCGTAGGTTGGTAGTAAAGAACACTACCAACCTACGAGGATGCACTCCCA
>CAYPYT010000149.1:0-3712 GCA_964415105.1 uncultured Planctomycetia bacterium
TCGAGCATTTTGTTCGCGCAATCCCTTATTTCCCATTGCGCGCGCCGACAGCATCGATGCGCGAAAAAATGTTTTAACTCACGCGCGTTCATTGTAACAACAATTTTTGTCTCCATCGCCTGGGGTAATACAAAACGCGCGTCTTGGTTGGCCTTTTCCCCTTCACATCCGTTTTCTTTAAGAAGCGCCAAAAGAGCGTTATATCCTTTTTGAATATCTTCCATTACACCCAAGAACCGCTGTTTCATCGCGCTATTGTCTTTAAATGCCGGCGGCACGATATAATTAAATTCCGACGCTTTTACATATCTCTGACTCTGCTGTGAATACGATGCTATTCTATGCCGAACAAGCTGATGCGTAAGCGCGCGTGAAACTCCTTCAATGGCGAACGTGAATTTTACGTGTTCAAGCGGACTTTCATGTCCGCTTGCTATAACTTTTTCAATAAAATCGGTTATTTTCTCGGGAGTATTTGAATTGAGCGCTTTTTCAAATATGTCTCCCGCTCCATCCGAAGAATAACACTGCCGGCACGCCGCGTATATTATTTCCCGAGCGTTATCGGTTCTACCTAATAGTTTAACATTCACCAAAACTTCCGCCATTTGTCTCTCCCTTATACGGTTTTAAGCTGATCGCATACATATTATACATGACCGCCCCGTGAAATCAACCACTTTACTTGCCGCCCGAGGAACAACAATTCAGTGTATACTTTTCCAAACCGGGAAGTGTCCGTAAATTGTTATTCCCCTTTTTCATTTCTCCTTGACTTAAAAGCATTTTAGTGTATACTATATGTATGATATACACATATAGCATACATTTTCTTAAAAGGATGATGGAAAGAGGTATTCAAGAAAACGAAGTTAATTTACTACTATCCGGCATAGTGGATACGATATCAATCCCGAGTAAAAAAGATAAAGATGTCATGCTTGTAATGGGTTTTGTCATAGATAAGGGGATCGTAGTGGTGTTCAATAAGAAAACAAAAAATCTCATAACCGTAAGACGGATGAGACAAAATGAGAAAAAACTTTTCATGGAGGCTTAAAAATGACTATTAAACACAATAAAAAACTGGACTCCAGCCAAAAACTAAAAAACCAGGCTGAATATTACGATAGGGCTGAAATAGAAAAAGCTTTTGATCTAACAAAAACATCAAGGAACAAAGGCAAAATAAAAAGAGTCAATATGCTTCTTCCCATCAATGTTTTCCTTAAAGCCGATGAAATCGGCCGCATCACCGGAACAGGCTATCAGAACACATTAAAAACAGCCATCGCCATCGGTCTGCACCAACTCGACGAAGAAATAGTAAATGTTTCATAGAACCCCGCGCGGCGGGGGAAACACAATTCAGTGTATACTTTTCCAAACCGGGAAGTGTCCGTAAATTGTTCTATTTACAGATCAAAGGAACGCTTGACATATTGCCCTCGGCATATTATAAATATGTTGATGTTTTTTCGCGGGTTACCCCTCGAAGTTAAGCTCTAACAATAACATACCCTTTAAACAATATGCGTAAAAATCGAATTTTGATCTTATTTGTTGTTTTGTTTCTTTCCTTTGGGCTTTTTCTATCTTCATCCGCGTACTCTTCATATTCACCCCGAATCGGGGTGTGGGTAACAATCTTCTCTCCGGAGGAGGTGTTTCATTCGACCGAAAATGCCGATCGGTTCATTGAAACTTGCGTATATTCAGGGATAGATGATGTCTACCTTCAAATTTATAGAGGAAACAAAGCTTATTATGATTCAGAAATAACGGATAAAACTCCTTTTGACCGGATCTTTTTAGACACTAAGCAGGATATTATTAAGTATCTGTTGGAGAAGGCCAAAAAGAATAATATTAGAGTACATGCTTGGATCAATCTGCTAAGTCTGGCACAGAATCAAGATGCTTCTATTTTAAAAGAATACGGTCCCGGAATATTGGCTATCGACCAATACGGCAGGACTTCACTTCCCGAAAAAACAAAAGATGAACTTGACAAATATTACATCCGCGAAAACCAGCTTTTTTTGGAGCCGGGAGACGCGCGGGTAAGAAAATATCTCGCGGCGGTCGCGGAAGAAATTATTAAAAAATATCCTGATTTTTCCGGGCTTCATCTTGATTATATCCGGTATCCCTCTGTCGTTCCGTTTGTCCCGGGAGCACGGTTCACTTCACACGGAATTAGTTACGGTTATAGTGAAACTAACGCGAAAAACTTTAAAGATGCTACCGGGATTGATATTAAAACAATGGCTCCCACTCGGGAAAATTTCCAAGCGTGGGACTCTTGGAGAAGACACCGGGTAACATTGCTACTGGCGGAGATTTCCGCCGCGTCGCGGAAAATAAAACCTTCCATCGAAATTTCCTGCGCGATAGTTCCTTCGGTAGACAGAACTTATTTAACTACGTTTCAGGATTGGACAAAATGGTTAGAAAACAAAAGCGCGGATTATGTCGTGGCGATGAATTATACGGATGACTCGCGTCTTATGAAACTGAATACGGATGCTGTTCTCTTCGGGAGATTCCGGAAGAAAGTCCATATGGGTCTGGGGGCATATCTTTTAAAAGACAAACCCGAAGAGCTTGAAAACCAGATCACATATTTAAAAGAAGTCATGCCGGAGGGAATAGTGTTTTTTTCGTATGACGACATCGCGTCGAGTTCACGTCTTCAGGAATTTTTGAGAAAAAACTTTTTGTGATAAAATTTTGATCTGAGAAGTCTTGAATTATGAGGCTGCCGCGCGGGTGGCTTTACGCAAACGGTTCATCACCGCGAGACCCAAACCCTCTTCGGAGATAGCTTCGGCGATTATTACGTCGACTTTTTCCGTGTCAAATTCGCGTAATATTTGGAACAGTCTTGTCGCGCAGGTTCTACCATCTTTCCCGGGGCCTAAAACTTTCGCGTTAAAATTTTTATACTTATCAATGTGTTCCTGTTTCGCCATCACCCCTACCCTCAAACCGTAAGACTCCATTTCCCACAAAGATAACAGTGTCTTTTCGATCTGCCGCGCGTCCGACGAGATGAGTACGACTTTCGCTTCGGGAGAATAATGTTCGGGGTATTTGCCCGGAGAATTTATTAGTTCCGCTGATTCATCCGGAACTCTTACTTCACCCACAATTGAACGAAGTTCTTCGATGCTGACTCCGCCGGGTCTAAGCACAAAGACTCTGCCATCATCAATTTTTACGACGGTAGACTCAACACCGATCTCGGTTTTTCCTCCGTCAAAAATAATATCTATTCTTCCGGCGAGATCATCAACAACGTGTTTCGCGGTTGTCGGTGAAGGCCTGCCGAAGAGATTCGCCGACGGCGCGGCAATAGGCACACCCGCCATACTTATAAACTTTTTGGCGATTTGATTTGACGGCATACGTATCGCGACCGTATCAAGACCGGAAGTCACTATGTCCGGGATCATATCGTTCTTTTTAAGAATTATGGTAAGCGGACCCGGCCAAAACCGATTAACAAGTTTTTCCGCCGCGGGGGGAATATCTTTTGTCAGATGATAAAGATCTTCCATTTCCGCGATATGCACTATCAACGGGTCGTCAAGCGGACGTTTTTTCGCTTTAAAAATACCGGCAACGCCTTTCGCGTCAAGCGCGTTCGCGCCTAAACCATAAACAGTTTCCGTCGGAAACGCTACAAGACCTCTATTGTGGATCATTT
>CAYPYT010000150.1:0-2286 GCA_964415105.1 uncultured Planctomycetia bacterium
GCGTACAATATCCGTGGTGAAACCATTAGAGAGTCCTCCAATGCCGATCGTTTAAAGGAGAGAAGCGGATGGCAAAAAAAAGAGGAAAAAGAGGGGACGTCACCCAAAAGGAGATGTCCCCTCTTTTTCCTCTTTTTTTTTTGAACTATTTAGTGCTGATTTTTGACCACTGAGTTCTTAATCTTGATATCCGGCGGGAGGCGTTGTTTTTTTTGATAACATCGCTTTTTGCCGCTTTAGTTAACTTTGATTCCAGTTTTTTGAGCAAAACATCGGCTTCTTCACGGTTATTCTTCGCGAGGACTATTCTTGTATTTTTTGTAAGCGTGCGAAGTTCCGACATAACTGCTTTATTTCGAAGGTTTTTTTTCTTATCTTGCCGCAAACTTTTTATAGCGGCTTTCTTGTTTGGCATAGTGTGTGTTCTCCTTAAATGACCCCTTCTTTTTGTTCAGAAAACTGAAAGAGATGGGGAATTAACTACTTTTAAACGTTCGATTTAGGCGGTTAATTTAGCACAGCTTGTCTGTTTTGTCAATATTTTTTGTGTGACGCGGGTGTTAGGGCAAAGCCTAATTAGGATTCGGAAGTTTATAACATCAAATGACATAAAGAGAAAGATGTGCTATTATATTGGTTCTGAACGAAGTTTGAAGGGAAAAGCTCGCGCGCATGGATTGTAATACGGGTTATTTAATATCGTAGGGTCCTTGCGTCCGACCTTATACCGAATACGTAAAAAAGGGTGAGATAACTGATAGTGACAAATATTAAACTTTTAAAATCCAGCGGGATAATCGGGGGCGCGACGGTTTCGAGCCGAATATTGGGTTTTTTTCGTGATATTCTTTTCGCGAAACTTTTTGGGACCAATATATTCGCTCAGGGGTTTGTTGTGGCTTTCAGACTGCCGAATATGCTTCGTGATATGGTGGGTGAAGGAGCTACAAACGCGGCGATCGTTCCGGTTTTGAGTGAATATAGGCATGTGCGTTCCGAAAAAGAATATTGGGAAGCGGCAGGCGTTATATTAAATTTGATGCTTATCGTGCTTGTTATTTTATCGGCGGCAGGGGTGATTTTCGCGCCGATCTTGGTACGGATAATAGCGCCGGGTTTTTTGCGCGATCCGGAAAAATTTCAAACGGCGGTTTTTTTAACGCGCATGATTTTTCCTTATATACTTTTTTTGGGTATAACGGCATATAGCAAGGGTGTTCTTAATTCGCTTCATTATTTCATGTCCCCGGCTTTCGCGCCGGTTGTGCTTAATGTGACAATGATATTGGCGCTGGTGCTTTTGTGTCCCGTTATCGGGATAAAGGGGCTGGTGATCGGAGTTCTATTGGGCGGGGTATTTGAAGTGTTACTGCAGGTGATCCCGCTTAAAAAACGAGGATTCAAGTTTACCGAGAATTTTCGATTAGTTCATCCGGTCGCGCGAAGGATCGGCAGGCTTCTTTTGCCGAGAATGGCCGGTACCGCGGTTTATCAGGTAAGTGTGCTTATTGACACTGTACTCGCGTCGTTTTCGTGGATTGTCGGCGCGGGAGGCGTCGCCGCGTTATATTACGCCAATCGTCTGGTGCATCTGCCTTTGGCGGTTTTTGGGATATCGATAGCGACGGCGGCACTTCCGCGAATGAGTAAAGAAGCCGCTTTGAACAATATGGGGAAACTCAAAAAGACTATCGCGTTTTCGCTTAAGGTGGTGTTCACGGTTATGGTTCCGGCCGCGGTCGGGCTTATGATATTGGCCGAACCGATCATTAAGACGTTGTTTCAAAGGGGTGAGTTTACAGCCTATTCTACAGGGATAACATCTAACGCGCTTTTTTTCTATAGTTTCGGGCTTCTTGCTTATGCCGGTATAAAAATTCTGGTAAACGCGTATTACTCGATGGGGGATACGCGTACACCTGTTAAAACCGCCGCTTGTTCTTTAGTGATAAATATCGTGCTTAACGTGATTCTAATGTATCCGCTAAAGCTTGGCGGGCTTGCTTTAGCGACATCCGTATCGGCGACGGTTAATTTTTTGATTTTGTACGCGCTATTGGTTGTGAAAATAGGGGATATCGGTACGGCGCGAATTGTGAGTTCGTTTATAAAAACATGCGCGGCGGCGTTTATCATGGGAATAGGCACTTTTTTGATGGCGCGCGTATTTTTGGCGGGTACTGAATATTCGAGTTATATTATGCTCATGAGACTCGCGGCTGTAGTATCTGTAAGCGGTGTGATATATCTTGTGACCGCGTATTTGATAGGACTTGAAGGAGTGAA
>CAYPYT010000150.1:2386-3706 GCA_964415105.1 uncultured Planctomycetia bacterium
GCGCGAAAATAGAGGCTTTGCCGAATTCGACAGGAGTTTATAAATTTTTAGACTCAAAGAAGCGCGTTATATATGTTGGAAAAGCGAAAAATCTTAAAAAGCGTGTTCAGTCTTATTTCCGCGCGAAGGCGGGGAATGATCGACTGGAGCTTCTATCGCGCGCGGTACGGGATATAGAGATCGTTAGGACATCTTCTTCCGCTGAAGCGCTTATTTATGAAGCGGCGCTTATAAAAGATTATAAACCGAAATTCAATATTGAGCTCAAAGATGATAAGTCTTATCCTTTTTTGAAATTAACGATAGATGAAGAGTTTCCCAGACTGATAATAACCCGAAAAAGGGTAACTGACGGCGCGCTTTATTACGGACCGTATGCTAATCGAAAACTTTTAAAAGAAGCGGTTTCTTTTATGGAAAAGGTTTTTCCTCTTAGAAAATGCCGCAATTTAAAAAAGAAAGTTTGTCTTGAATATCATATCGGTTCGTGCCGCGGGGTATGCGAGAAAAAAATAACCGCCGCGGAATATAAAAAAATAGTCGCGGCGTTAAAAAAGTTTCTTGAAGGAAAAAAAGAAGAGTTGATTCACGCGTTAGAGAAGGAAATGAATAGATTTTCGAGCAAGCGTAAATATGAAGAATCACTTTTCGTGAAACAGCAAATAGAAGCGCTTATGGCGGTGCGCGCGTTTCATGATAGGTCCCGTCAGCCGATACGCGGGGAGCTGGACGAGCTTAAGGGTATTCTTAAAATGGATAAGACGCCTATCGTAATCGAATGTTTTGATGTGTCGAATACGAGCGGACAGCAGGCAGTCGGGGCTATGGTCAGATTTTTTGCCGGTGAGCCTGAGAGATCCGGATATCGCAAATTCCGCATAAAAAGTGTGAAAGGTATTGACGATTATTTAATGATTCGTGAAGTGGTTCGCCGGAGGTATTCACGGCTTTTGGAAAAGAATGAACCGTTTCCGGATCTGGTTCTTATTGACGGGGGAAAAGGGCATTTGTCGGCCGCGGCGGAAGAACTGAAAAAACTGGGACTTGAAAAAATACGAGTGGCGAGTATTGCCAAGGAGTGGAATCATTTATATACATCTCGAAGCGCGCGGGTGATAAAGTTATCTCCCGGTACGCGTGCGCTTTTTCTTGTTCAGCGCATACGTGACGAAGCGCACCGATTCGCGATAACGTATCACAGAATGCTTCGCAGGAATGAACTTTTTAAATAGGGCCAGACACCTATTTAGAGGTTGTCCTAAATCTAAATAGGTGTCTGGGCAGATTCAAGTTCCTAATGCAACAGTTTCGTTATACAAT
>CAYPYT010000151.1:0-3641 GCA_964415105.1 uncultured Planctomycetia bacterium
AAACATTAGCGTCATCACCGTTCAATTCAAGGAATTTTTTGAAATTTTGTATGGCTTCATCATACATTTCGGTTTTTACGTTGAGGAAAGCCAGCTCATAGATATATTGAGTTTCTTTTTCAACAAACTTATTGTCAACAGAACCCAGTTTCTCGCTGAGCGCGTCTATTTCCGTGCTCATATCGTCAATTATAAGTTCAAGTTGTTCCACATTTTCTTTCTCTTGAGTGTAAGCCTTATAGTATTCCACTTTACCTGAAACCAGGGATTTCACTTCGTCGGCATATTCTTTCAGTTTTTCCCGCAGTTCCGGAAATTTGTTTTTTGAAGAGGAAAGTTCCGTTGTTAATATGTCAATTTGTTTTTCCATGCGCGTTGACAGTTCTTCTATTGAAGCGTTTTTGTCCGCGAGGTCTTCAGCTTTTTTTTTGAACTGTTTATATTCTTCCAGAATTTTTGATTTTTCAGCGATCAATTTTTTGGCGATTTCCGCGTTAGAAATAGCCTTGGAGTTTATTTCGGATACATGTTTTTTCAGAGAGGTGTTCCATATCACTGATATTATAAGGAGAACAAAGAGGAGTGAAGACGCGGCGGCAAGTATCGGAAAAAAAGTCTTCATCATCGAAATTTTCGGTTTTCCGATTTCCTCGGCATAGATGGTTTCATTTTCCGGGGCGCTCTCCATTTTTTGTTCCGCGGGTATTTTCGGTTCAAAGTTTTCGGTTTCTTTTTTCGCGTTTTGTATATTTTCCGTTTTTTGAGAAGAAAGATCCGTTCCTCGGCCGGCAGGGGATTCAGGCATCTCGGGAGCGGAAGCGTTTTTGACCGGGATCGATTTTTCGAGAGGCGTTACGCCGTAATTTTTTTTCTTCAACGGTTCGGGTGTGTCTTCACCCATCGCCCATTTAACTCGTTCCTCCAAAGAAGGCTCTTTTTTTTCCTTCTCTTCCTTTTTTTCTTCTGAAGAAAAGTTTTTGTCTTCGCTTTTTTCGGGTGAGGCGGGATTTCTCCCCGGTTTAGGTTTAAACGCGAATCCTCCTTCCGGAAGCTCTATGGATTCCTTTTTATTTTCCACTTCGTTTTTATCTTTGTTTTCAGTCAAACCTTACCTCCCCGTTTCTTTTTTTCTTAGAGAGCGCGCTTCAAGTTTCGGTTCAAAATATCCTCTGTTTTCAGGATGAAGATGTTCAGGGCATTCTTTCAGTTTTTCCAGATCCCATTCCATCATTTGATCGCCCTCAATGATGTGGGGCGTGAGAAACACTACAATTTCCGTCTGGTTCTTTTCACTGGTTCGATTACTGAAAATGGCTCCGATTATCGGGATTTCATCAAGATAGGGGATGCCGTCTATGGTTTTGCGGTTATCGGTTTCTCTTAAACCCGCGATCATTATCATGGAGCCGTCTTTTATTTTTACGGTTGTTTCCGCTTCAGACGTGGTTATGATCGGAATAATACTCCGCGGTTCGTCTTCCGAGCCGGTCGTAACCGTTGAGGTAACGGAACTTACTTCGGGTTTGATCTTCATTGTGATAAAACCGTCACGGTTGATCGTGGGTACGACTGTCAATTTCAATCCGATGTCCACAAATTCAACACTGTCGGAAGTGATCGTGGATTCTCCGCTTTGGCTTGTTGTTCCCGTGACGATAGCTTCTCTTTTTCCCACGTGGATTACGGCTTCTTCACCGCTTAGGCAGGCGATTGTCGGACGCGACAAAATTTTAATGTCGCCGAGCGAGTTTAAAAGATTTAAAGTTGCTTGGAAATTATTGTTTTTTAAGGAGCCTAATGTGAGTTGTCCGAATCCGGTCGTCGTGGTGATAGCGGCATTAGCGAATGAACCGGTCAAGACAGAGCCCCAAAAAGAGGGGTCGTTCATTATTGCCGTCCATTCTATTCCGTAGAAAAATTCGTCTTCCAATGTTACCTGAACTATGGCCGCTTCTATAAATACCTGTCTGGTGGGTTGGTCAAGCATTTGTATGGCTTGTCTTATTTTATGCATATTTCCCGGCAAATCCGTAACGATAAGACTGTTTGTGCGTTCGTCAGCGACAACGTTTCCGGCGCCTTCGGTTACGATGGAAGTGATGTCGTCTTCTATGTCTTCGGCTTTCGCGTATTGAAGTTCAAACGCTTCTGTCGAATTCGGCTTGTCGATCTTTTCGAAAATCTCCGTCATTTCTTTCAATTTTTCAGGAATGTCTATCAAAATGATCGTACCGGTGATCTCATCGACAATTACGTTGCCGATGGTGCTTTTTAAGTTGCTGAGCGCGGTAAAGATCATTTTTGGGGAGGCATATTTCGCTTTCAAAGTTGTCATTTGTTTTCTCTCATTGAAACTTTTGCCGTAAAGCGCTTGATATTCGCTTTCCGTGACTATGAGAGTAATATTGTTGCCTTTGTCTTCATACGCGAGACCCTGGCTCGACATTAGGATGTCGAGCACATCTTCATAGCGGACGTTATTCAGAAAAAGTGATACTCTTCCCGTAACATTTTTGCTTGGTATAATATTTTTGTTCAGTTTTTTTGAAAGCACTTTCAAAAGTTCCGTAATTTCTATCCCGCGCAGATCCAAGCTTATGGTGTCTGAGTCATCGGAGTTTTCCGTTTCGGAAGTTTCAATAACTGCAGTTTCCGTGAAAGAATTGGCAGTTTGGGCGGTTGTTTGGGCCGCGGAAACTATTTCGGAAGACGCGGTCATTTCGGACATTATATTCCTGAGAGAACTCCCGGAAGCATTTTCACTTACCTCCTGGCTTTCCAGTCCGGAATGGGGCGTGGAAAAGAAAAACAGAAAAAAACACAGCCCCGCCACAATAACTCTATTGAAGTATTTTGTCTCCATCATCTGCGTGTAAAGTAACCTCGGTTTTGGTTATTTTTACTATGGTGTATTTGTCGATCGTGTCTCCCTCTGAAACCAAAAAGGTCTGTTCCGAGGAAGAATCTTCAATTATTGCCTGCGCTTGGTCTGACCAGAGGATGCCTACCAGTTTAAATTCGGTTGCCAGAGTAATTTCCGTAGTCATTTCTTCCTCTTTAACCGGCAAAAGATGAAAGGGGTTGTTTTTTTCGGACACGGCGATGTAATCCGCGGCGTCCGGCGCGCCGGTTTGCTGCAGGTCAAGTCTGTCATCTTTTGGATTGGAAGAGACCGCCCCGAGCGCGTTAAACCTTTTTTGAATTAGAACCTTTTCTTTAGCCCATTGAAACAAGAATATGACGGAAAGCGCTAAACTTACACCGATCAGAATTTTATTTACGGTTTTAAGTCCTATTTTCCGTATGTCCAGTTTAAGAAAAAACCCGGAAAAGACGTTTGGAAAATTAATAGGTTTCAGATCAATAAGTTTTCTTTTTTTTCCGACATTTTTTTTGAGTGACGACCCGTTCTGCCCGCTTCCGGAATTTTCGATCAAATGCAGTAATTTTTCCTCGGGAGTTATCTTTTTTAAATTCGCGGCCATGCGTATTACCTTTCTCGTGGACAGCTTTTACATAATATCATACTATTCCGAATTATATAAGAACTTCTTTCGAAACCAATTCTTTAATGATCTCTTTTGTCACCTGATTATGGTCGGTAACAACCAGTTCTCTGAGCGCGTTATGGCATAACATTG
>CAYPYT010000152.1:0-3623 GCA_964415105.1 uncultured Planctomycetia bacterium
AGAAACAAAATCTTCCTATGAAACGTTAGTGTCTGATCTTCTCGGCGTAGAGATGAAACCGCTACTTTTCAGGCTCCAAAAAGGCGGTAAAATCAAAAAAGAAGTGCTTCTTGAACAAGGCGATACATTTGTGATGATAATAGAAGGAGAAATAGAGCTCTTTTGTGAAGATGAAAGGTTTACCTTGAATAAGGGTGACAGTTTTTATTGTAAGGGGCGCAAAAGACCTCAAAAAATAGCAAATATGAGCAATCAAGAAACAGTTCTTTTGTGGATTAAGAGCAGATAGGTAAAAATAGGACCTTTTGGCGGATCGGCCTTATTTTTTGAAATATGTTCTACATTGTTGTCGAATGTCATACGCGCGGGGAATAACCGGAAATCCTTCGCTTTGCTCAGGATGAGGGAACGGGGAAAAACTCCCCGACCCCTCAATTATTTATGGAAAAATTATTTACAAGTTCAGAAGTTTTAAGGGCGATTGATATTACTTACCAGCAACTTTCTTATTGGGAGCTTAAAGGTATAATTAAGCCTACTTTTCAAAAACATGGAACTCGAAATTTTAAACGCTACACTCAAAGGGTGAGACTATAGTACGCAATTGATCAAAGAACGCGGAAGATTTTCGCGTGTTAAAGATAATATTTTTGTTCTTTTTCAATCGATGATGAGATGCAATGTGAAATACAGCAACCCTTGAATTCTATTAAAGATTTTTTTACCGATAGCGGCAAAAGTTCGAGTAATGTGGAGGAGAAAAAAAGAGCGCGATAATGAATATATAGTCGGTGGAGAAATTATAGAAATGAATGAGGAAAATCAAAACAGGCTCAAGGATTACGTGGATAACAGCTTAAAAGTGTAAGGAGAGAATTTTTTTTGCGGTTTATTGAAGTGTTGCTTTACAAAATGTAATTGATAGTGTAAACTAACGCGTGAAATGGAGACAAGTTAAATGGCATCATTTAAAAACGGTTTTATAGCTTACAATAAACGACAAGGCAGAAGTGTTGATGAAATAAAAGAGTCATTTATTGATGATATAAACTTGACAGGATTAATTTTCGAGACGTATGAACCAATTGGTAAAGGCACTAACTTAGAATGCGAAATATACCATCCGAACAGGTGTCAAAAAAATATAATTAGCTCAACCTGTTTTGTCGCAAAAGTGGTAGAGGTGAGGAAAATTACCGAGTATAGCGAATTTCAGGATAACAGAAACAGGTATAGAGTAAAGATACAAATCCCGTGTGATCCTTTAGGGTTTTTTTTGCCATTCAGTTGAAGCGACACTTAACTCAATTGTGGCATGTCTTAATTTTTTAGGTTTGTTTGTGCTTTGATTGAAGTAGACTTTAGAAAGAGATTGCTTCGGCTATACCTCGCAATGACAAAATATGGTCATTGAGCGGCGTAGCCGAAGCAATCTAAAAAAGAGCGAAGGAGATCCGAAAGCGCCTACAATGCTTCTGTTCGACGCGTTGTTTAACGGCACTTCAGGATCAAATTTGATTCACAAACATGAAGGGGGGTGATTAACATGGCAGTAGAAAAAGCGATCGGTTCTTCCAGTTTGGTTGAAGTTGTTGACCGTATCCTGGACAAAGGCGTAGTAGTGGACGCTTGGGTAAGAGTTTCTTTAGTGGGTATAGAGATTCTCGCGATTGAAGCTAGAGTAGTTATAGCGTCAGTCGAAACTTACCTGAAGTATGCAGAAGCTATCGGGTTAACCGCGACAGCGGCCTAAGGATAAGATCAAGAGGGGTTCTTGCCGAAGTATCCTTTATGTGCACGAATGGACAAAAAGCATGCTTCGCCAAGGAATTCCTTGAAATTTTTGGAAAAAATTTTATCCTGAGACTTCGATAAATAGGAAAAGCCGAAGGATTTTAAACGGAGTAATCTTAAAGATGTCAGAAGCGTTAGACATGAATAATGCCGCGGAAGATATCATTTCTTCCTATGAAACGAGAATCGAAAGCGTGGGGGCGATTTTTGATACTACGCGGAAGATCCTTGGCAACTTCCAAGAGACCTTTTTTGATAAAAAAGAAGAGGGGCAAAAAATTAATATTCAACTACGTGACACCCTCGCCCAGAACGTACATTTAAGAAAAAAAGACTTTGATAGTATGACGCAAGATGTTTTGTCGGCTCAGGAAGAACGAGAAACGGATGTAAAGAATTTATTGAAGGGTTATCTTGATCAACAAAGGGAAATGGCGCGTGCCCTAAGAGAAAATCTGACCAGATTTAAAGGTGCTCTTGTTAAAGGCGACCTTCAGAGGGTTAAAGAATTTCAAGAGATGATGAAGGAGGTTCTTGTTAACCAAGATGATAGAAAAGAAGAGGTCTCTTCCAAACTAAAAGAATTTCAAAAAGAACAGCAAAAGATGACCAAAAAGCTTAAAGGACTTTTAGTCAAAGGAAAAGATTTACGGATAAAGGACCTTAAAAAAATGTTGAAGGAATTCAGGACTCAGCGTAAGGAGCGCCTGGTTCAACATACAGAAAGAGGAAAAGAGGTACAGAAAATACTTGGGCGAACAAAGGGGAAGACAATTCGGAAAATCCACATTGTTAAGAATAATAAAGATAATGACGACAAAAGGGCGAAAATTTTTAACGGAGTTAAAATAAGTATGGCAGATGTAAAAAAAGACAAGCGTGAAAAGTAAGCAGAAAATCTCAAAAAAAAACAACAAAAAGGAGGAATAGAAATGAGAATAGCGGATAGTATGAAAAGTATTACCGAAAACATTGTTACTTCCTATGACGTACGGGTAAAGGCATTGAAAGAATTGGTTAGCGATACTCACAAAACCATTAACGGTTTTGCCGCTGACAGGAAGCGGATGAGCAAAGAACAAGCAGAGAATTTGACTGACTTTGTTAATGGTTTGGCAAAGAATGTAGAGGCCATGCTCAAGGGGTTTCAGACAAATCACAAAGAAATGAGCGGAGATCAAGCTAAAAGCCTATCGGTTTTTGTTAAGTCCGTAGCGAAGGATGTAGCTGTACAATTAAAAGGTTTTCGCGCGGATCGGGAGAAAATGTCGGAGGAACTTAAAAAGTCTCTCGCGAAAGAAGCAAAGGACATTGAGATTTATACTAAAAAAAAGCTAAAGGAATTTAATTCGGCCCATGCTGAAATGTCTGATGCCCTAAGAAAGAGCTTAGATAGGTATGTGGGCAGTATAGTCAGCGGTGTTAAAAAGCTCATGGGTGAGTATGACTCGGATATGAAAAAGGCAAAAGAGGCGTGGCAGAAGATGTCCGATTCTTTAGCCAAATCCAGAAAAGGCGGAGTAATGCCCAGGATCGAAGCAGGGGAGAAGGTAACGACGGTTGAAGAAGCCATGGAAAAAAAGAGTAAGAAGAAAAATGCTAAGAATAAAAGCACGAGAAAAAAAGTTGTAAAGAAGAAAAAATAAGTAAAAGCACCATGCGGGTAACAAAAATGAAAAAAAGAATACAGGCTGAAAGAGAGAGGAAGGGGCTATGACCGAGATAAAATGCGCGTTTTGTAAGGGAAAAGGCAAAGACCCATTTAACTTGTTGTCTAGGCTGGCCGCTTGTCAGGTATGCGGAGGTACGGGGCGTGTTAAGGTTGATGA
>CAYPYT010000153.1:0-3591 GCA_964415105.1 uncultured Planctomycetia bacterium
GGTATCCGATCCTTTTTATCACGATATTTTTACACCGCGGGCATATCGTGCTCTCAGCGCTCGAATCCGGAACGTTTCCTATATATACGTACTGCAAACCTTCTTCCATGGCAAGTGTTCTTGCCTCTTTCAAAGTTTCTATCGGCGTGGGATAAAGCGATCTAAGCTTATATTGAGGCCAAAATCGTGAGAAATGAAGCGGAACATCCGCTCCAAGCTCTGACTTGATCCATCGCGCCATTTTACGAATGGTGTCCATATTGTCATTTAGAGTGGGCACTATTAAATTTGTAATTTCAACCCATACGCCGTTTTGTTTCAAAATTTTGAGGGTTTGAAGAATATTTCCAAGATCTTGCGCGCAGACTTCTTTCAGATACTTTTCATCAAAAGCTTTTAAATCCACATTTGCCGCATCCGTAACAGTACATAACTGTTTTAGCGGTTTCGGATTAATTTTGCCTCCGGTTACTATTATATTTAAAATACCGTTCATTTTCGCGGCCGCGCCGGCATTCATCACATATTCATAAAAAACAATGGGTTCGGTATATGTATACGCGATCGATTTACAACCATTATTTCGCGCGCTTGAAATAAGATTGCCCGCGGATAAAATACGGTTATCAGTTTCTTCCGGAGATCTTTGAGAAATGGTCCAATTTTGACAAAACTTACACCTGGAATTACATCCCGCTGTCGCTATTGAAAAAGCCTTACTCCCGGGAAGCACATGAAATAACGGTTTCTTCTCAATGGGGTCGACATGTAAAGAACAGACAAGCTCATACACTAAGGTGTAAAGTTTTCCGCCCGCCGGTTCCCTTACGCGGCAAAAACCGCGCTGTCCATTTGAAAGTGTACATTGATTAGGGCATAAAAGACATCTTACGGCTTCTTCCCCTATCTTTTCGTAGAACATTGCTTCGCGCATACCGCGCTTTTCTCCGATAGAAGCAAAAGCTTTGTGTTTTGACATAAGATCAAAGTAATAAGTGCTTGTTCCAATCACTACTCCGGCCGCGATACACTTTTTAAGAAAATCTTTTCGTGTGAAAGTTTTGCGCCAGATATCTTCCATTTTTTTAAGATCAATTTCTCTCATAATTCATCCTGGTTCATTTTTTATGTTTTTGAACCGTTCTTTTAGAGAAAAATATTCATCAATGTTCCGACTACAGTCGCGGTGCCTATCATTAAAAGTGCTGATTTCAGCATATCTTTTAAACCCAATTCACGAAGCATAACAATAAAAGTCGCCATACACGGAAAATAGATCGCCAAAACCGTACACGCTATGACAAGCTGTTTTGTTGTAAGGTCAAGCGGCGCCAACATTCCAATAGCAATATCCTTACGCAGAAATCCCATCAGCATTGCCGGCATTGTTCCCTCAGGCAATCCCCAAAGATTATGTATAACAGGAGAAAAAAGCCATCCCAAAAGATCAAAAACCTTAATCGCGGTCAAGACGTTGATGATCAGCACACCTAATAACACATAAGGTACGGCCTCGCGGGTAAATTCAGAAACTCTCATCCAAAGTTTTTTCGCGATCGCTAAGGGTTGAGGTAATCTGTAAGGCGGAATTTCCCACAAAACCTCCGGACTTTTCCCTTTTATTATCTTATTCATCAGCACTCCTTTTACTATGAGCAATAATAAAAGAATGCCGAAAATTAACGCGACAAACCCGCCGCCCCTCTTCCCCACGAGTCCCGTGATCATAGCGATTTGAGCCATACACGGAATCGCGACAGCCATAAGCGTCGCGGCAATAAATTTTTCCCTCCGAGTTTCAAGAAGACGGAGGGCCATCGCGCCCGGAACATTACATCCTAATCCCAGTATCATAGGTACGATCGCGTAACCATGAAGACCCAGCTTGTGCATAAGATTGTCAACCTGAGTCGCGAGTCGCGGCAAATACCCCAAATCCTCTAATATGCCCAATACTAAGTAAAAACTCAAGATGTAAGGCAAAACTTCCGCGAGCGGCACAAAAAGTCCGGTTGTTAAAAGACCAAACGATTTTTCGTAATCAATTTCCCCGTTTACAAGTCTGCCTATTAGTATATTGTGTAAAACACCTTTTTGTCCTAAGAAGAAGCTGATTTTTTCTATGATTGGCATCCATCCCCTGTTAAATAGGGGCTCTGACACATAGCGAATAAGGCTTTCTCCTACTAAACGTATCATACTGAAAGAGGCGTATACAACTAAAACGGCAATTGGAATGCCGGTAGCCGGCCGTGTGCTGATATCCTCAAATCTTTCTAAAAGTGTATGATGATGGTGATGAAGCTTTTGTGTGAGACTAATGATGCGGCCGATTTTTTCCCATTTTTGCTCTCTGGTTAACGGCGTAAAGTGCCGTTTTTTGACCAATAATAATTTTTCCACTAATTCTTTTATTCCGAATCCCGTAAGTCCGCAAACCGGAACTACCAAACCGCCCAATTCTTTCTGAAGAGTGGGCACATCTATTTCAATTCCTTTGTGCCGTGTTTCATCCCACATATTGAGCGCCATGATCATGGGAATATTTTTTTCGCGTAATTCAAGCGAGAGAAAAAGATTTCTTTCCAAATTTGTTGCATCAACAACATTGATGATAATGTCGCCTTTTTCCTGCATTTGTACCGCAACTTCGTCGGCCTTGGATAACGGATCCAAATTATATACACCCGGAACATCTATAACAATTACATTATTGTCATTTCCCAATTTCATATATCCCTGACTAAAGCCGACTGTCGTTCCGGGATAATTAGAAATGGTAACTTTTGCTCCCGTCAATCTGGAAAATATGGCGCTTTTTCCCACATTTGGATTTCCCATTAGAAGTATTTTTTGATTTTGTTTCGCCATATTATTCTTCTCTGACTCTAATTTTATGAGCCATGCCGTAACCAATCGCGATTTTGGTTTTTCCCGCAAGCACGGTTACCGGACCCTTCCAAAAATGAGAACTGATCTTAGTGATTTTTTTGCCTTTTCTGATACCTAAAGCCTCTAAGCGCCGCTGGATCCCTCTACCTCCCTCAATAGATCTAACAATCGCGCTTTTTTTAGATTTTAACTTAGTTAAGCTGATTTCTTCCATTATTTCTCCTATTTCCAGTTCTCCCGCTTAGGCATAAGAACTACACACGGGAGCGCCTGTACGGTATTAAACGACCTATCTTACAATCCATCTCGCACCCCATACTTCGTAGGGGCGGGTTTGAAACCCGCCTCTACGAAAACCAATTCGTTACCACCAACCTACGAGGTTGGTGTTTTTTTATTTTAATCGCCATCTTTGCAAGGGGCGGACGCATTTGCGCATCCGTATACCTACACCTTTTCCAAAACATGTCGTAATCCCTCTTCAAAGAGATTTTCAATATGTTCGTCTCTTAACGAATAATACGATTTTCTGCCGTCTTTCCGGCATCCGACAAGATCGAGATCTTTAAGCGAACGCATCTGATGCGATATGGCGGAATGACTTACGTTTAAAATCAGTGAAAGTTCAGCCACACACAACTCCGCTTTTGACAAAGCAAAAATAATCTTGGCTCTTGTTGGATCCCCAAGTATATTAAA
>CAYPYT010000154.1:0-3569 GCA_964415105.1 uncultured Planctomycetia bacterium
GAAGAGAGGTGTGATTTGAATAAACGAGAATTAGTTAAAGAATTTGTGCATAAACATAGGTATTTCACTCTTGAGGATGTTGTGAAGGCAACAGGAGGCAGTAATCAGCTCGCTAAAAATTATCTTCAAGACCTGAAACAGGCAGGGATAGTCTTCTCCGCAGGCAGAGGAGTTTATAGTTCTGTCACAAAAGAATTTCAACTGGTGGAGAAAAACCGTGTGGCTGAGATTAGACAACTTTTGAAAAAGAAATTTCCTCATCTTAATTTTTTAGTTTGGAACACTCTGTGTTTTCAACCTTATTATCATCATCAGCAAACGCATAATATTACTTTTGTTGAGGTAGAGTCAGATGCTATTCTTTCTGTTGTTGATGAAATCTCTCATAAATACAGGTTTGTAATGATTGAGAAGGCTAGTTGTGTGGCGTCCAAGGATTTTGATATTACACGTGACCCGATTGTTGTTAAGCTGTTGATTAAAAGTTCGCCTCGGAAGGGACATATACCTACTCTTGAAAAAATGCTTGTTGATCTTTTTATGATTAAAAATAAGTATGCAACCATGCAGGATAGCGATTACTGGGAGCTATGGCGAAGTATTGATGAACTTTTTCGAGTCAATATCGGAGTCTTAATAACTTATGCTCGTGCACGGAGGTACCTCCGTGACATATTGTTGCAACTTACCGACAATGTTGGACTTAGCAATGTTACCTTCGGCGCATATGTAAAATATGCGGCTAAAGTAACATCTAAAAAGGATCGTCATGACAAAGCAAACTCCTGATCTAAATAGGATGGAATCCCTCCGCAAAGAAGCAGGATTTAAAGACCCCGGGATATTTGAAAAAACCGTTTATGCGTTTAAACTACTGGCTGAATTGCTCAAGATCTATCCAAACTTGGTATTCAAGGGTGGCACATCAATTCTCTTACATATTTTTCCGCCTATTAGATTGTCTATTGATATAGATGTTCTTTTGCCGGTAAAAGAGCGGACCGGATTGAAAGATGAGCTTATTAAGATGGCAACAGCATCGGAATGGTTTGATACCGTAAAAGAGGATATTCGTGGCGGTAAAATTCCAAAGGCGCACTATAAATTTTACTTTACCTCGCAATTTTCCCGAGTTCCTCAATATGTACTCTTAGCCATTGTTTTTACGGAGCACTCGTATAAAAATCTGCTCAAGAGAAACATATCGAAGATTCCGCTAGTTTTCTTTGATTCTAGTGCAGTTGTGCGGATTCCCACACCGGAAGGGTTGTTGGGCGATAAGATGACAGCCGTTTCGCCTAACACTATGGGGATCTCTTTAAACGAAAAACGGTCAATGGAGGTTTTGAAACAGATTATCGATTTGGGAGAACTTTTTAATATCGCGAATGATGTGGATGATTTCAGGCAAAGTTTTAATAGCACAGCTGAGCAGGAGAATGGTTTTCGCGGGACATCATATTCTATAAATGAAGTTGTGGATGATACTTTAGATATCGCTTTTAAATATTCGCAATCCTTACTCAGCGGCGCGGATAACTCATTCCCGGAGATAGCATTTATTAACGACGGTTTAGGCAAGGTAAGTAATCATTTAAGGAAGAAAATCGGTCAACAGAAAATTAAGATAGCTCTTTCGAAAATTGTGTATATGACAGCTATGCTTAAAAGTAGTAAATCTATGAAGATTGTCAAAACTGTAGACGCATCATTAATCGAGGGAATAAATCTTCCCGAGAAATACAAAATTCTTGAGCGGTTAAAAGTTGTGAATCCGGAAGCATATTTTTATTGGGTTTTAGGAGTCGGAGTAAAGAATTGATCAACGTATAAAGGGCTCAGTATTTAATTTACGCAAAAACTTAACGAAGGAGATTTCAAATGAACAAAATTCAAACATTTCAAGATTTTTTGGCGACACAAAGCGTGCAGGTGCCGATAGCGGGTTTTATTTTAAACCTGTTTTTGGCGGCGGCGTTATCTTTTATCCTAAGCCGTGTTTACGCGCGTTACGGTGTTTCTTTATCCAACCGCAGAATGTTCGCGAAAAACTTCATGCTTATAACAATGACGACTATGCTTATTATAACCATAGTAAAATCGTCTTTGGCCTTATCTCTCGGTTTAGTCGGCGCGCTTTCAATTGTGAGGTTCCGCGCCGCGATAAAAGAGCCGGAGGAACTCGCTTACTTATTCCTCACGATCGCTATCGGCCTCGGATTCGGGGCGGATCAGCGTGTTATTACTGTTGTCGCGTTTATCATCATATGCGGAATTACAATGCTGAGAAAACGACACCATTCGCAAGGAGAGAACCAGAATTTATATTTAACCGTCGCGACCACAGGCACGGAAAAAATAGAATTGGGACAGATCACGGAAAGCCTGAAAAAACACTGCTCCGCGGTTGATATTAAACGCTTTGATGAAAGCGCGGACGCGCTTGAAGCGTCTTTTCTCGTTGAGTTTAACACGTTTAGTTCTCTTCAGTCAGCCAAAGATGAACTCAGAAAACTGAATGATTCGGTTCGAATTACATTTTTAGACAATAAGGGAGTCCTGTAGTAGCAGATTGCAAGTTACAGGTTTCAAGTTTCAGGGCAGGGCTGGCTCATGCTGCATAAGCCAATTTGGTAGGGGATAGTGGGAGTTTATCCTCGTAGGTTGGTAGTGTTCTTTACTACCATCCTACGAGGTTGAACTCGGGGTATTTTGTTAATTGTGCCTATTCTGTCCACCACCAACCTCGTAGGATAGTGGCGTGAAGAGCCGCCACTAACCTACGAGGTTGGTGGTGGACAGAGCCTATGCGGAGGAGAATGTTAGCAAACAACATCACAGCATGAGCCAGTCCTGCCCCCTGAAATTTGAAACCTGCAACCTGTAACTTGAAACTTGTAGCGTGGTTTAAAAACATGAAGAATTTATTTTTTTCAAACGTCAAACATTTTAGATATGAAAGAAAGTTTTTCATTGAATCTCTTAATGAAAATGAAATTGAGACGCTGATACTTACGCATCCCGCACTTTTTAGAGAGATTTATTATAGAAGAAGAATCAACAACATTTACTTTGATACTTTCTCTCACGCCCACTATTTTGATAATATTGACGGAGCCGATAAACGTTTAAAAGTACGCCTCAGGTGGTATGGGGACACATTTGGTGGAATTAAAAAACCGTCTTTGGAAGTAAAACTGAAACATAATCTTCACGTTGGAAAACTTGTTTATCCGATAACGCCTTTCATCTTGGATGAAAATTTTTCCTTAAGGGGTATACAGAAAACATTTTCTGAGGCCGGTATCCCCGAAGCGCTCAAAATGCATCTCGCGCATCTCAGGTTTGCACTATTAAACAGTTATTCAAGAAAATATTTCTTATCCGCCGACAGAAATTATCGAATCACGGTCGACACTCAAATGGAGGCGCACAGAATTCTTTCTTCCGGCAATACTTTCTTATCAAAAGAAATAGATCGCGCCAATGTCATTCTGGAACTAAAATACAATAAATCCCAAGACGAGCATGTCGACGAAATAACAAATTTTTTCCCTTTACGAATAACC
>CAYPYT010000155.1:0-3564 GCA_964415105.1 uncultured Planctomycetia bacterium
GGAATATAAAGATAAAGATAAAGTTGAGATAACCGAAGTACAGGAGACGATGTTCTAGTTTCAAGTTTCAGGGTTCAAGTTACAGGTTACAGGTTTCCCGCCGGAGGCGGGTCCGCCTTTGGCGGAAAACCTGAAGCCTGAAACTTGTACCTTGGTACATATGTAATCAACTGATTGACCGGGAAATCGGCTAATCGACAAACTGACAAACGAACGAACTTATCATGGGCTTACCTGAATTTTCCATAAAAAAACCGATAACCACCATTATGATATTCGTCGGAGTTATTCTTTTCGGCGTTATATCTCTAATGAAACTTCCGCAGGAACTTTTTCCTCCTATCACGTATCCGCAGTTAACGGTTTTTACCGGGTACGCGAACGCGGCTCCGGAAGAGATCGAAACTCTTCTGACTAAACCGATTGAGGAAGCTGTCGGAACCGTAAGCGGTCTTAAAACAATACGGTCCATATCTAAAGAAGGCATTTCTCTTGTTATGGCTGAATTTGATTGGGACCAGAACATGGATTTCGCTTCTTTGAGAGCGAGAGAAAAACTGGACCTTATTAAAGCGCGTCTTCCGCGTGACGCGACGGAACCTTTGGTTGTTCCTTTCAATCCGTTTGAATTGCCAGTCATGACGATCAGTGTTACCGGAGACAGAAGTCCCGTTCAGCTTCGCCAAATAGCGGTTGATACAATAAAGGAAGAACTTGAAAAAGTCGACGGAGTTGCCTCGGCTTCGGTTGAAGGCGGGCTTGAACGCGAAATACTTGTTGAAGTCGATCAGGGAAAGCTGGCGTCATATAACATTTCTATTCTTGATGTTGCTTCCGCGATTACAAATTCCAATTTGAATTATCCCGCGGGGACGATCAAAGAAAGTTTTTATGAGTATTTAATAAGAACAATAGGTGAATTTAAAGACGTAAAGGAAATTGAAGATGTTGTTGTCAAAGATATGCATACGGAAAGACAATCTCTTCCGTTTGAAGATAAATTGTCAGAGAGAGAAATAAGCCCGCCGTCAAGAATGGCGCTGGTCAAAAATGTTGCGGTGATTAAAAATACGTATAAGGAAAGAAGCAGTTTTTCCCGATATAACGGGGATGAAAACGTTTCTATTTCCATTCAAAAACAAGCGCAGACCAATACCACGCAAGTGATCAACAAGATAAGAGCGGAGTTCAGCCGTATTCAGAAAATGCTGCCGGATGATGTTAAAGTCGAAGTTATATACGACCAGTCAATTTTTATTCGGGACGCGATAAACGGTGTTCGGGACGCGGCTCTCGAGGGAGGGATCCTATCTTTTTTGGTGCTCCTCATATTTTTACGCAGTTTTAAGGCTTCGCTGATCGTCACGCTCAGCATACCGATCTCGGTTATGATCGTGTTCACTTTTATGTATTTCGGTAAGCTGTCCATCAACATGATGTCGCTTGGAGGATTGGCGCTCGGAGTGGGTATGCTTGTTGATAACGCTATTGTCGTAATAGAGAATATATTCCGGCATAGAGAACAAGGCAAACCGTCGAAAATAGCCGCCGCGGACGGCGCGGAGGAAGTGTCAACCGCGATAGTGGCGTCCACGTTAACTACAATAGCTGTTTTTCTGCCGATGATATTTGTCGTAGGCGTGGCGGGACAGCTTTTTAAGGAACTGGCGTTTACCGTAACATTTTCACTCGTAGGTTCGCTGTGGGTCGCGCTGACGCTTATTCCGCTTTTAAGCTGTAAAATTTCAGGCAATAAAGACAGAAAGTTTAAAGAAGAGGCGTCTTTTACCACCGGAGGCATATGGAAACGTATGCTTGATAAATATGAGTTTCTGCTCAGGAAATTTCTAAAATATAAAATTATCGGGCTTTTGTTCATTGTGATGATATTCCTCGCGAGTTTGTTTATTTTTAATCTGCTTGAAAAAGAACTTATGCCGAAAACCGATCAGGGGCAGTTTGTCGTAAAAATAGATATGCCGGTCGGTACGAAATTGACAGAGACGAATAAAATAGTGGTGAAAATAGAAGATGAGATCCAAAAGTATCCTTATGTCTCTTCTATCAGTTCCATCGTTGGTTCCACAAAAGGGGAATCCGCCAAAGATGTCGTAAAAAGACTGGCTTCTCACCAGGGACAGTTAATAATAAATCTCAAGGAAAAAGAAAAGGTCGAAACAATAGATTTTGTGCGCGAGCTGAAAGAAAAGTTTGACGCCGATAAAGATCTTAGAGACGCGAAAATAGAATTTTCTCTTAACGAGGGGGTTATCGCGGGCGCTTTTGGTTCCGGAGGAAAAGAAATAACGATCGAGATAAAAGGTGACCGGCTGAGCGAAATGGAAACGATCGTGCGGGACATAAAGGAAGGGCTTTGCAAAATATCCGGAATTTTCGGCGTGGAAGATGACGCTCCGGAGGCGGCTCCGGAAGTGAAGATCAATGTGAACAAAGATAAAGCGGCTTTGCACGGTATTTCTGTCGTCGATCTCGCGAGGATCGCGCAGATGGTTTTAAGGGGATCTGTCACGTCGCAGTTTAAGGAAAAAGGACATGAAATTGATATCAGGGTTCGGCTGAGGGAAGAAGACCGGGACAATTACGATAAATTGTACCGTATTCGGCTTAATTCTCCGTCTGAGGGAATTGTTTCTTTAGGTTCTCTCGCGAACTTTGAAAAAGGAGAGGGCCCGAGCGAAATAAAACGTTTGGGGCAGGAACGGACAATGATAATCACGGCAGGCATAGTCGACCGGAAAAAAATGGAAGTGATTAGTGATGTGGAGGCTATGCTGAAAGAAATGAAATTTAAAAGCGGTTACGCGGCAAAGCTTGCAGGTGAATCGGAAGAGATGAAAAAATCGTTCAACAGTTTAAGGTTTGCCCTGATCTTGTCTTTAGTTATGGTTTATATGATCATGGCCGCGCAGTTTGAATCTTTAACACAGCCGATCATAATTCTTTGCACCGTTCCGCTCTCATTGATAGGTGTGCTTCTGGCACTGTATTCAACTAATACGTCGGTAAATGTTGTCGCTCTTTTGGGTGTTATTATGCTGGGAGGGATCGTAGTCAATAATGGAATTGTGCTTATAGACTATACGAATATCTTGATGAAAAACGGTAAAAATATGCTGGATTCGGTTGTTGAGGCTTCTTTGGCAAGACTGCGTCCGATAATCATGACGGCGCTTACAACGGTTTTAGGTCTTTTGCCGATGGCGCTGGCGATCGGAAAAGGTTCGGAACTTAGAGCCCCCATGGCAATAAGCGTTATGGGAGGGCTCATTGTCGCCACTTTTTTCACGCTTGTAGTGATCCCTTCTATTTTTATGCTCGAAGGCGAAATTAGAATGGGTATAAAATCCATATTTAAGAAAAAAGGTAACAGGGTTTAGCTTCGTAGGGGCGGACCCATGTGTGCGCCCTAATGGATCGAACGATGAAAAAGGGCGGACACGCGGGTCCGCCCCTACGGATTAATGAATGAGGCATACGCAACAAACTGTTAGTCATTCGTAGGGGCGCACCCATGTGTGCGCCCTAATGAAGACCGAAGAGGAA
>CAYPYT010000156.1:0-3547 GCA_964415105.1 uncultured Planctomycetia bacterium
CAGAGACTTCTCTCTCTTCGGCAAACTTTACCGAGACAACTTTAGAAATACCTTTTTCCTGCATGGTTATACCATAAAGAACATCAGCCAGCTGTATGGTCATCCTGTTGTGCGTTACGATCACAAATTGAGACAATTTGATGAACTCTTGAAGCACACTGCAAAAACGCACTATATTTGATTCATCAAGCGGCGCGTCTATTTCGTCCAAAATACAAAACGGGCTCGGGTTAACTTTAAATATGGCAAAAATAAGCGCGATAGCCGTCATCGCCTTCTCCCCGCCCGAAAGCTGCATAATATTGTGCAATTTTTTGCCGGGAGGCCTCACGATTATGTTAATCCCGCACTCCAAGATATCAGACTCGTCTTCCAAAACAAGTTCCGCTTTCCCTCCGGCAAAAAGCATACGAAAATAATTGTTAAATTCCTTTTTTATCATTTCAAACGTTTCTAAAAAGAGTTTTCGAGTGGTTCTATTAATTTTTGAAATAGCCTGCAGTATCGATTCCCTTCCGGATACAAGATCTTCTCTCTGTTTGGATAGAAACTGATATCTTTCCACAAGCTCGCTGTGTTCCCGCGCCGCGTCTAAGTTTACTTCGCCCATTTTCTCTAATTGTTCTTTCAGTTCCTTAGAGCGCGTTTTAATGTCTTCCCAATCCGTATCTTCATCAATATTCATTTCAAGCCGCGAAATATCCGTTTTATACGTATCAAATATTTTTTCGGATAGACCCTTAAGTTTATATTCGAGTTCTTTTTTACGAATATCAATATCCCGAGCTCTATCCCTTAATCTTTCCCGCTCTTCTTCGCTGGTTTTAAGTTTCTTTTCTTCCAAACTTATGTCTTCCGCGAAACTGCTTTTGACTTCTTCTTTTTGAGCGACCTCCCCCGATTTCGATTCTATCAAAACTTTATTCTCGGCAATACTGTTTTTTAAGGTTTCTATTTCGCCGCTTAGATAGCGTATTTTTTCATCCGCTTCAACTCTCCGATTTTTTTTGTCTTCAAGCTCTTCATTCATATGTTTAAACGCCGCGTGATCTCTCTCTAAATTTTCTTTCAAGTTCTCCTCTTCCTTTATAAAAACCGACAGTTCTGATTTAACATCGGCTATCCTAAAAAACAGCTCTTCTCTTTTCTGCGTACTTTGGTGAATGGAATCCTGCGTGTTACTGATAAGGTTTTGAATCTCGACATTTTTGATCTTTATTTCTTCAAGCACGCGGGTCAGTTCCTCTTTTTCACTTTTTAATTGTTCCGCGGCATTGTTTTCTTCTTCGATTTCAGAATTCAAAAGAAGAAGCTCTCCCTCAAATGAATTAAATTTTTCCTTAAGAGCGGTCCTTTTAGTGGAAATCCCCATAAAATCCATCTGTTTTTGGTTAAGCTCTAACTCCAATCTTTCTTTTTTGTGGGAAGAATTTTGGAACCATTCCTTTATTTCCGTGACGGTTCCCTCTATTTTTTCTATCTCTGCCTGTTTGAGAACCTCTTCCTCTTTTATTTTATCAATTTTCCCGCTTCGTCCAAATAGCGGAATATTTTCTTTCCCGGAATAATTTCTGCTTCGCCTTAACCCTTTTTTCCTAACCTCACCGTTTTTACCGATAACGGTCCCTTCGGCTTCGATCTCAAGCGATCCGGAACCTTCCTGGAAGAAAACAGAAACATCGCGAAGTAAAACTTTTAATGCCGACGCGTAAGGCTCGCGCGCGTCAAGAACACATGATATATTTTTAAGTTTCGCGCTTCTTTCGTTATCTCCGGAAACAGCCTTAAGTTCATCTAAAATGATAAAACTTAAAGCCTCCATTCGATTCTGATTTAAGTATTCCACGATCACGCCGGCTGTTTCACGGGTATCAACAACCAAAGCCTGAGACGCTTCCGCCAGCACGAATTTCATTGATTCTTCATAGTCTTCATTCAGATTAACAAGTTCTGAGAGAATGCCGTGTACCCCTTTAAACCGCGTAACACCGGCTTCAACCTGCTTCATAATATTCTTTACGCTTGATCCAATACCTTCTCTTTCGACGAGCAGTTTTTCAAGAAATCGGCGTTTCAAACTTATTTCATTTAACCGTCTTTCTTTGTCAGATTTGTTATCATTTAAAGCATCCAAACTTTCACGACGCGAGATATATTCTTTGCTAAGCGCGTCAAATTGCTGTTTTTTGTCTTCCAGATCCTTCAGGGCTCTTTCTTTATCCCGCAATGTTTCATTCAAAATCTCAGATATTTTTTCTTTTTCGGATGTGACTTTTATTTTTTCAGAGCTTAAACGGCGGTTTCGAAGTTCCGTGTTTTGAATATCCGCGTTTATTTTAATCAAGCTGTTTTTTGCTTTAGTTTCTTCCGAGATCATATCAACGGTTTTTTCGCGGCTGAACTTAAGCTCATGCCTGTATTTTTCGAGACTCTTGGTTACATTTTCCGATTCATTGGAGATAGACGTAAATTCCGCGTTTTTCTCCTGCCGAGCGGTACTTATTTCTGAAAATTTAGTTTCTAAAATGTTAAGCCTGGTTTTTAATTCCTCTCTCCTTTCGGAAAGATCTTTCATTTCCCAATCTAAACGCTGAGCATTCTTTTCAAGTTCTCCGACTCTTTCAATATTAACCTCAATAACGCGCGTGTTCTTATCTATTGCCCCCTCAAATTGAGCTTGTTCCTTCTGGAGAGATTGAAGCTCATCTATGAGACTATTATAGTTTTCCCTGCGGGAAGTAAGCCCAAAAGATAATTTTTCAACCTCAGCGTGTATTTTCTCTATTTGCTTTACAAGCTGCTCAGTTTCACCCGCTAAATAAACATCGCTTTGGCTTTGCTCTTTAAACGTTTTTGCCGCTAATTTCAGATCGTATTCTTTAAGTTCATCATAACGCGCTTTGTATCTTTCGGCTTTACGCGCCTTTCGTTCAATAGAGTTTATTTGCCTTTCGACTTCACGCGTTATGTCATTGATCCGTACCAGATTTTCCTGAGTCCGTTCAAGTTTAAGCAATGCTTCCCGTTTTTTTGATTTATATCGTGTTATTCCGCTGGCTTCTTCAAAAATATATCTACGTTCTTCAGGCTTAGAACTCAAGATCATATCCATTCTTCCCTGTTCAACGATCGAATAGGAACTGGTTCCGATACCGGTGCCCATTATTAAATTCCTAATATCCGTAAGCCTTACCGGAGTTTTATTAAGCAGATATTCACTTTCACCGGACCTATAAAGTCTTCTGGTAATAGTAACTTCGTCATAATCAACAGGAAGAGCTCTGTCCGTATTTGACAGCATTAAAGAAACTTCCGCGACATTTACGCTCTGGCAATTTTCGGTACCGTTAAAAATAACGTCCTGCATCGCCCCCGCGCGCATGGATTTTACGGACTGTTCCCCTAAAACCCATTTTATGGCATCTACGACATTACTTTTCCCGCACCCGTTCGGACCGACTACCGCGGTAACACCCGGTTCAAATTTTAATTTTGTTTTGTTCAGAAAAGATTTAAACCCGATTATTTCTATTCCTTTAAAATGCAT
>CAYPYT010000157.1:0-3526 GCA_964415105.1 uncultured Planctomycetia bacterium
CACGCACTTATTTCGTAGTTTAAAATGTGCAATTAATTAACGTAATTGGTATTATCTCTAAATTGCAAACCATATTTAATTGAGGGGGCGGGGAGTTTCGCCCCCTTTAATACCGTAGGGGCGCACCCGCGTGTGCGCCCTTATAATTCGGATAAAGAAAAAAGAAAAGGGCGGACAATTAATTGTTATTTCGCTTTGGTACGAAAGAACGGAGTTTTTGGAAAGATATTTTTCGGAGATTTTTAAAAACGTTTATGATATTTTTGGGGCGCATTGTTTTTTTGACAATGCCGCCGAATTGCTCGAAAATTGAATAAAGCGCGGGGACAAGAACCAGGGTGAGGGGGGTAGCAAACAGCAAGCCCCCGATCACGGTAACGGCAAGCGGGTTCCATAAATTCGAACCTTCACTTTTATCGAATGCCATGGGAACCAATCCGAAAACCGTTGTCGCCGTTGTCATAAGTACCGGGCGAAGCCTGTCGCGCGCGGCCTGCAGAAGCATCCTGAAAAGGTTTTTTCGACGTAATTTAAGCGTGTTCGCGTGGTCAACGAGAATAATCCCGTTATTGACAACAATTCCGGCAAGCATCATCATTCCTATGAGGGCGCCCATACCTATGGAAATTTTGGCAAGATAAAGCGCGCCGATCGCGCCGATCGTCGCGAGCATTACTGTAACCATAATAATGAAAGGCTGACGGCAAGATTCAAATATCGACGCTAATACCAGATATATCAAAATAAGGATGACACTTATGGTTAGAAAAAATTCGTTCTGAGTCTTGACCAGAGTCGGATAATCTCCGCCGACTTCGTAAAAATAGTCTTCCGGCAGTTTAAGATCATTAAGTTCTTGTTTCAAAAGTTCGGCGGCTTTTCCAAGCGGAAGTTCACCGATATTCGCGCTGACTTGAATCATTCGCGCGCGGTTTTTCCGCCAGATCTCGCTTGGGCCCAAACTGTATCTGAAATCAACAAGCTGATCAAGCAGAACTCTATCGTCACCGGCTTTGGCGGCGGTAAGCGCGTGTATGTCTTTTACGGTTCTTCTGTCTTTTTCCTGCATTCGCACTATTGTTTCCACTTCTGAAGCTCTTGTGTGATACATCGTCGCGCGGACACCTCTCACTTTCGCGTGAACTATGTCCGCTATATCCTTTGTCGAAAAACCAAGGGAAGCGCTTTTCTTCTTATCAACGTTCAGATCCAATTCCGGACGACCCTCCCTCATCCTGATTTTCGTATCCGTAAAATACGGGATACGACCCATCCTTGTTGTCAGCGCTATCGCTATTTCCCGCAAGGTGTCATAATTGTATCCGAAAACGTTAAGAATAATTTCTTTTGTCCCAACCTCCTGTTCCTCTTCAAAATATATGAACGCCGGCTGGAGTCTGGCGACTTTCGGACGCAAACTCTCTATAATTTCGCCTATGGATCTTTTTCTTTTTTCCAAGCTCACCAGATCAACATACACTTTGCTCGACCATGCTTCCACTCTCGCGGTAAAATTTTTGACTTCCGGCACTTCCTTAAGCATTGCTTCAACTTCTCTGACAACCGCGTCGGAGGAATCAAGTTTGGCTCCTGTTGGAAGTTCAATAAAAATAGTGAACCTGTTTTGTTCGGTAGTTCCCAAATATTCTTTTCCCATGCCTCTATAAACAAACATCGCCCCGATAAAGGCGATTATCGCGATAAATAAGATCAAAAATCTGCGCCTGAACACAAAGATCAGCGCCTTTTCCTGTTTTTTATAAAATGGGAGAAGAAAACCTTCTTTAACTCTTCGCGACTCTTCGTTTCCCGCCGAGATCTTTATCCTTGAACTCATTAGCGGAACGATCATAAGCGCTACAAAAAGCGACACTGAAAGCGAAAACGTCACGGTCCACGCGACCCCTCCATAGAGCAGGCTCATAGACTTTGAAACGAAAAGCATCGGAAGAAAAACTATAACAGTGGTAAGCGTGGAAGCGAAAATGACGACATTCATTTCCGTACTTCCTTCCACTGCCGACCGCGTGTTGTCTAACCCCTGTTCGCTTTTTGTGACAATGTTCTCAAAAACAACGATCGAATTGTCAACAAGCATTCCGACACCAAGCGCCAGGCCGAAAAGCGTGATGAAATTGATCGTTAGATCCATCACCGCGGGTATGAACATATTCATCAGATCCATAAAGGCGAATGTAATTATCAATGATATCGGTATTGACAAAACAACGATCAATATAGGCCTGTTCCTTTTAGAAAAGGTAAGAAAACCCATTATACCTAACAGCATTATGTAAAGAACCATTCCCGGAACGAACATCGCCGCCGCGAGTCCCGCGGGCACAATAAAAAGAGCGTATTTCTCGAATTTCCCCATAAAAAGCATGAGCACAATTATGATCATCATCGCGCCTCGAAGTAAAGAATCCCTGAGGTTGGATATCGATTTTCTTATAAATTGAGCCTGGTTTTTAGTTACGATCAGTTTAACGTCTTCCGGCATTAAAGTTTTTACGTTTTCTATTTCCTCGAGTATTTTTTGGGAAACTTTTATCGTATTGGATTTTGATTCTTTCTGGACATACACCGAAACAATGGGATTAACATTCATCCTGGCATAAGTTTTCGCTTCAAGATAGGAGTCTTTCACGTTCGCCATGTCTTTCACTCTGACAACCGCGCCGGCGAGATCTGTTGCCACAGCCGTATCTTTTATGTCCTCCACCGTTACAAACTGCCCAATAGCCCTTATTAAAATTTTGTTTCTGCCTTTTTCTATTTCACCCGTAAGAAGGTTGAGGTTGCTCGACCCCAAAACGGAAATCAGTCTGTTAATTGAAACGTTATATCTGACAAGCGCTTTTTTATCAGCTTCAATAAGTATTTTTCGTTCCCGGCCTCCGCCGACTTCCACGTTAGCAACTCCGTTAATTCTTTTGATCTTTTCCTTGATCTCCTCATCCACTATTTTTCTGAGTTCTTCGGTGGTTTTTTTTCGGCTTGTTACCGCGAATATGACGATAGGAACATCCGTCTGGGAAAACTGGGCAATAATGGGCTTTTCAGCCTCTTTCGGCATTTTATCTTTAACTTTCGCGAATTTTTCCCTCACTTCCATAGCCGCGATCTGCATATCAATACCGCGGTCAAAACTTAACACGATCGTTGATTCGCCTTCTTTCGATATGGAAAGCATACTCTCCATATGAGAAACGGTGCTAATGGCTTCTTCTATCGGTTTTGTAACCATTGACTCTACTTCCGTGGGAGGAATACCGCCGCGAATGTACACAATGATACTGATCTGTCCGAAAGATATATCAGGATAGAGTTCTACTGGCAGGCGGGAAAGAGATATGATCCCCACAAGGGATAACGCCGCGAAAATCATTATCGTAGTGATCGGCCGTATTATGGAAAATTTGGATAGGCTCATGATTTAATTCGTAAGGACGCTTCCTGAAGCGCCTTTTTTTTCGTTTCCTCTTCGGTCTTCATTAGGGCGCACACATGGGTGCGCCCCTAC
>CAYPYT010000158.1:0-3498 GCA_964415105.1 uncultured Planctomycetia bacterium
GGAAAATACTTTATGGGCCTTTGGGCGTTGGCAATTTTTTATAGTATTGTCTTGGGGCTTTACAATTTAATAATAAAAAGATAAAATGAAAAGAGAAGTAAAAAGGTTGAGGCAAGAAATAAACCTCTGACACATTTTTATGTTTGCATTATTCACATTGCCAACAGACGCAGTAGCAAGCACCACAGCATATATTGGGGATCTCTTGGGGAGTTTAGGCCCTTTTGTATGGCTTGCGATAGGAATTCCGTTAGGTTTTTATGTTATCAAGAAAGTTATTGGATTAGTTGCAGGACGCGTTAGATAAAACAAAGTGGGAGTGGTTGGATCAACGGAATTCCGGCGCACAAGGTTTAACTGGGTTTTATTACGCGGTTTAACCGAAACACCCGATCCATAAAATAGCCGGAGTTTCCACTCTTGCCTTTAATAAAAAAATTCTATGAATAAAAAAATTTTGACAATTTTTTCTATTGTTGTTTTATCAACGTTGATTTTGCCGTCTTTTGTTTTAGGCGCGGTTGTTTATGAGAGAACGCCCAGCGGATTTACTATTGAAAACCCTGTAAGTTTTAATCTTAACGCTACTTATGAGGAATTTAAAACATATTGCAATAACATTGATTTTTCTTTTTGGGGAGTTAGAATTGAAGACAACGATGATTTTGAGCCGACGATAACGTATTCTGAATTGGTAGCAAGTAGCACATTGGATTATACTTTTGAAATGAATTTGCCAGTTAGCGAATATAAGGTTGTTGCTTATGTCTGTTATGATGAGGGTTTAGAATACTTGAACGATGTAAGCGTTGAATATACAGGCGAAGTTATTTTTGAAGTGGTTGAAGGAGAACCTGAAATTCCAGTTGGCCCTATAAAAGCCGGATTTGACGAACACGTGCCAGCAACAGCGATCGCAAGCACAACAGCGTATATTGGCGATCTAGTTTTATCCTCCGGCCCTTTTCTTTGGCTTGCAATGGGAATTCCACTTGCATTTTTTGTTATCCGAAAGATCCTTGATTTGATAAATCCTGATAAAGTAAAAGTAAGAAAATAATTTTATGTTGGGAACTTTTTTTACGATCTCAAACGAGAACGTTAGCACCACTATTGGCTATATGAAAGATCTTATAACCGATTTGACGCCGTTTTTGACTTTGATTATTGGGGTTGCAGTTGGCTTGATAATTTTTTCTGTTATTATAAACACGATTAGAGGGAATAAATAACAAAAAAATATGGACTGGGGATTTTTAGGCGAATTTTGGAATAGCATAACGTTGCAAACGATAAACGCTTGGGAATATACAGCCGACTGGTTTAAGCAGATCGGCTTGGCCGTAGCCGGCGCTATTGGATCGCTTTTTGATTTTTTAATACATTACATAAGCGATCTTTTTATTTTTATTGGTTGGCTTTTTTCAGCGATCAAGGAGGTATTTTTAGCAATTTTACTTCCTATTGGATATATTACAGCATTTTTGAAAGGTTTGATAACTAACATAATAAAAACTCCAATAGTGCCGGAAACTCCGGTTATATCGCCAGAAACTTTGGGAATTTTTGAGAGTTTGCCTTATTGGGCCATATTATCGCAAGTGGTTGGATATTGTATAATCTTTATTGTTGGAATTGGCATTATTTACCTTGTTTTGAAAGTATGATGATGTATTACTCAAAATTTAAGCGAAAATTGATTCTAGGGGCTATTTTAGTGATTTGCGGGCTATTGGCGTTGCTACTCATAAGCAATGTTTCAGCCGTTGAGGGCGAACCTCTGACAACGAACACCATAATTACTTACGAGGCAGACGGACTTTTTGTTGTAAAATTTACCGCAAAGATTAGTTTTGACAATGAGTGGGAAGAAATAAATGGAAAATGCTATCAAAAACCAAGTGGAGGATATCCTACATTTTGGATATTTGCAGATGACTTTCTAGGCGAGGGACTTTCTAATTTTACCGAAATGATTAACAAAGATAATATCGGTATGTTTTACGAGGCAGGAAATTGCAATCAGACAGAGCATTATATTGCAGGAAACACCTATACTGGATATTTTATTGAATACAGCGATCCGATCAGACCAGAATACACGATTGAAACTATTAAAGCAGACCATATAAAAGATTTTGACGAGGAAACAGACATTGACGCAGAGAGTATTTTTACTACTAGGCAAGGGCTTGCTGGCGAGCCATATACCCGCGATTTTAATTTAACATATTCGCCCCATATTGTTATAATTTATCCGCCTGATGAAAGTTATGTAATCAGTAATTTTGAAATGATAGTTGATTACAATGACGCCGGAGGGTATGATCGCCTTATGGTTGTTTTTGAGGACTGGAACGCGTTAAGCACTTGCCCCGAGCCAGCAGATTTTGGTTATTGGATTGAAAGAAGCGCTTATTATAATAGCCAAAGTATGCCCTATTTTAGCGATCGCCTTGCAACCTCAACCGGAACAACCACTTTTAATGTTTATGGTTTAGGACTTGGGAAATTTAATTGCAATAAATGTTATTTTGTAAATGACACCACCGGCGCGATCTCTGAAAATCTTTGCAAGGGCTATGATATTGAGGTTGCAATCTATGTTTTAGCGCCGGATACACCTCAATTTTATTTGCCCTTTGGGAGTTGGCCTGAATACTATGCCGAACACTCTGAAAGATACGACACGCCGACGCCGTTATATAATACACTTGCCGAAAGTTTTGAGCCGTTGATAAATAACATCGGCAATATAGTTATCTTTTTTAATAATTACTTTGATAAACAATTAGCGAGTGAGAGAGGCGCAGAATTTGGAAATGTTATTCCGGTTTTTAGAGGATATTTGGATCAGTTTAACGATTTTTTTGGAGGGTTGCCGGTTAGTGAATTTTTATTATTTTATTTGATAACCGGAATTTTAGTTATTATTTATCGGATAGTGCGAGGAATTTTGACAATTTTAATTCCGTAAAATGAAAGAGGCCGGAAAGTGCGGAACGCGGACGCGTGCCGGCCTCAAAAAAAATTTTTTATAAGAAAAAAAATGAAAAATTGGAAAAAAGTTATTCACAAAAAAACCCAGTTATCCCCAGTTTATCAACAGATTTTAATAATTTTGGGCCTTAACCTCTTGACAACCTTTCAAAAATAATATACAAGGGCTATGAGCCCTTGTATATTATTTAAGGATCAAGGTATTGGCCCTACTAAAACTATGATTTCAAAAGACGAAAAAAGAATTTTAACAGAAATTGGGGATCTGAAATTAAAAATTCTAGGCGAGAAAACACAGGAAATTTGCGATTTTATTGATAGTTATAAACAGCCCTCCGATGAGGTTTTAGAAAAATTTAGTAAGAACATGAGAAAACTTTTAAGATCCTTGAAAAACAAGGAGGGCCAATTATAACTTCAGAGGTATAAAAGCCCTCCTCTTTTTTTAAGAATTTTTTGAAACAACCCCCCTACCCCCCTTTTCAAAAATTGAAAAAT
>CAYPYT010000159.1:0-3492 GCA_964415105.1 uncultured Planctomycetia bacterium
GATATCAACGACCGTACGTAATTATCATGAAAAAACACTACACAATTCCGTTTTTTATTCCGCATCAGGGATGTCCGCATAAATGTGTGTTCTGTGATCAGAACAAGATTACCGGACAGGATCAAATTTCGCCGGAAGACATTCCCGAAAAAATTGAAAAATATCTTAGAACGCTTTCTGTTTCGGATTCACATATCGAAGTAGGATTTTTCGGCGGTACGTTTACGGCTCTTTCTACCCAAAAACAAAAAAGTTTCCTTTTTCCCGTCCAAAAATATGTAAAAACCGGCGCGGTTTCCGGCATAAGACTGTCCACAAGGCCGGATTTTATCGACGAGGACGAACTTGAATTCTTAAACGAGAACAACGTAAGATGTATTGAACTTGGCGCGCAGTCAATGTCGGATAAGGTTCTTTCTTGCGTGAGAAGGGGATATACTTCAAAAGATGTTGAACGCTCCTGCCGAATGGTTGTTGATAACGGATTTTTGTTGGGATTTCAGATGATGCTGGGGCTTCCGTCAAGCACGGAGGAAGATGAATATTTTACCGCGAGAAAAGCGAAAGAGCTGGGAGCCTCTCAGGTGAGGATATATCCGACCCTTGTGATGAAAAACACGAGTTTGGCGGAGGAATGGCGGAAGGGGACTTATTCTCCGCTTTCCGAAGAAGAGGCGGTCTCGAGAAGCGCGAAGCTCCTTCTTTATTTCGCGGCAAATGACATCAAAGTTATTAGATGCGGGCTTCACCCGTCGGAAGGGTTATTGAGGGGGACAAGTTTTTTAGCCGGACCATTTCACCCCGCGTTCAAAATGAAAGTCGAAAGCCGTATTTTCAGCATGATGCTGGATTCGCTTTTAAAAGAGACAAAAGAAGAGATTCAGCAGATATTTTTTAACCCCCAAGACGAAGCCGTGCTGATAGGCTACCGCCGCGAAAACTTAAAACGGATGGAAAAACTCACCGGTGGAAAACAAGATATCTTCTCCGGTGACGCAAGTGTCCCGCGAGGAACTCTAAAAATATCCCCAAAAGGAAAAACCTTTTTAACACTCCCCCTTTGAAAAAGGGGGTTGGGGGGATTTTGATGAACCGGCAAACTGGCAAACCGATTTACGCCGCTTTGCCGAATATTTCGGTAGCAGTATATGTTTGCGTTATTTCACTATCCGCGAAACAGCAGGCTTTACCCAAGGATTCTATGATCTCGAGGACTGTCAAATCTTTAACTATATGGACATTATCCGGTATAAATTCGTCTCCATCATCCTCTATTCGGAAATAATCAAAAACCCGGACGCCTTCTATTCGCGCGGCTGTCGCTACATCTTCACCATAAAATATTTTATTGTCAAAATTTTCAAGTTCAATCGCGTTTAAATAATCTATGATATTTCTTTGTTTCTCAGTTTTAGCGACAACTGCTATTTTTATGTCGGCTTTCGCCAGTTTTGTGAGAAGACGTCCCACTCCGCTATTAAAAGTTACCTTTTCTGAAAAGAGGAGCGCGTGATTCTCTTGAAGGGGGAGTTTTCCTAAACTGTTAAGGTTGTGAGCGATAGCGTCCTCTACCCACCCCGGAGCAGAGGCATTTAAAACAGAGTCGATCATATTTTCAAGTTTACCTATGTCTTTTTCTATATCAAGCGCGTCGATATCGATGCTCAATGTTTGCGGCGGGAGATCAAGATGTTCGTTTGAATTTGCCTCGATATATATTTTTTTGTTGTCAGACTTTGTGTTTCCGCCGGCCGCGACGTTTATAATAAATTTTTTCGGAGAACCATTTTTCTTCTCATTTGTAGATTTAACGGTAATTTGCAGAAGCTCATCAACGTATTTAGGCGGATCGGAGAACCATTTTCCCCAGTTGTTCGGTAATGAAGAATCAAAATATTGGGCGGATGTTAATTTGCACGCGCATTCTTTAAATAAAGTTTCAAAAAAATTTTGGATATAATCAAGGTCAATTGTTTCAGTGGTGAATATGCTTCTTTTAATTTTTGCTTTTTGCGCGAGTTGTCTGATGATTACAGCAAATGTCTTCACGTGTATGGAGGAATAGTTGAATTTATGAGGAAGCGCCGCCTTAGATGCCGCTAAAAGCTCATAAGTAGTCGCGCCCAATATGGGTTCCCACCTTTTTCGCTTAATAAATTCATCTGTTATTTTACAAATTTCGGAGGAATCTATAATGAGCTCTTCTATCTGTTCCGCGATTTTTTTATCAGATTTCGCCGCCGCGTATTCTCGGTGGATTCCGCGGGCAACGAGATGGTCAAGATTCTCGGGACCTTTCTTGACAAGCGGTTTAACAAAATCAAGGATCTGACGAGACCTATTTTCCATCATTTCGTGAGGTTTCCCATCCGAAAGTATTTTATGAGAGTCATATATAGCGTCCAATCCGTTCGAGTATCTCCAACTATTATCGTGTCCGGTTTGCGCAAGAATCCATGGTAATCGATATATGACGCCGGCTTCATGCGCCATGTCAGATACTATTTCTTCCAGAATATTCTTCACGTTATCGGTTACGTTTGTTTCCGCCATCAACCGGTCATAATCATCTTCTTCTATGAGCGTATAAACCGCGTGTTCACTTGTATGACTTCTCACTTCGAGATCTACACCGCCCGGCTCTTGGCGGATTTTAGGAAAACTTACGCCATCAGGAACCCGTATGAACACGATATTTTTGTTTTTAAAAGTTTCATCAAAATCGGTATCGACAATTTTCAAAAATTTGTTCAATTCTGTTTTTATGTAATCCGAATGGTTCTTCGCGAGATATCTCTCGGGAGTTCTTCTTCCTGGGAATGTATCTTCATTCCATTCGAGGACTTTTTCGGCTCTGTCTTCGAATTCAGTAAAACCTTTCTTTTTTATTAGTTTTTCTAAAAAGGGGTCGATTATTCTTTCGTTTTGTATGGAATACGCATAGCGAATTTCGGCAAGTTTTTCCGCGCTTTGGGCGTCTCTTTGAGGCAGTACTCTCCGAGTTTTAACCTCGCTTTCAATTTTATTAAATTCGTCAAGTGTGCATAAAGCCGAGGGGTATCCGTTATGCGGGTCTTTAATCGTTGAAAACAGTAATCTGTAGTTTTCTCGTTGCCCGTTCTTCTCGACAAAAACCGGAACCATAAATATGGGGCTATTCTCGCCGACTTGGCTGACTTCTCTGGAACCTATATCTATAGTAGCGGGATTAAATATCGTTGTTTCAGCGTAAAAAGTTTCATTTCCGCTAAATCTTTCATGTTTTTTAAAAGCCTTTTTTACAAATTTTTCGTCCCGAGAATTAGCTATTTCAGTGAATGTATCAACACTTTGAAGATAATCTTGAAGCCCCATTTCGGCCATAACATAGAATTTGTATTCGTGGTTATCTTCGGCAAGATTGCCGGAGATGAGAGGTGGGCATAAAGCGAAACTAACGTTGTTTATGAGAAAGCAGGCACCAATAACCAGTGAAAAGATCTTCCGCATTTT
>CAYPYT010000160.1:0-3469 GCA_964415105.1 uncultured Planctomycetia bacterium
TTCGTAGGGGCGGACCCATGTGTCCGCCCATGAATAGTCTTCGGTGAATTGTAGCCGACAGAGGCGGGGGCTATATCCGGGCGCCTTTCGCCATAAAAAACATTAAGGGATGAACTGTTAATATGATGATTTTTTATAGAGTTTCCCGTATAGTGTTTGAAATCGCGATGAGGATATTGTTTCATCTTCATGTCGAGGGCAAGAAAAACATTCCCAACCGGCCGTATATTATCGTTTGCAATCATAGCAGTTTGGTAGATCCGCCGCTTGTCGGGATGGCATTTAAAAAACATGATGTATCCTTTCTGACAAAGGAAGAACTTTTTACCGCGCCGATCATAGGTCTTTGGACGAGTAATGTCGGATGTATAGCGGTAAAGCGCGGCCGGGCGAGCTCGAAAGGTCTGAAAGAAGCGCTTAAACGCATAGCCAATGGAGAGGTGGTTGGTATTTTCCCCGAAGGCACCAGATCCCATGACGGTTCTCTTCAGACAGCGAAAAAAGGCGTAGGGTTTTTGATCCGAAAAGCAAACGTTCCGGTTGTCCCTGTGTATATCAAAAATTCCGAGATAGCTTTGCCTAACACCGGCGGAGTAAAGCGGGGAACTCATATTTATTTGAAGATCGGCAAGCCTGTAATGCCGGACAAATTTTTTATAAATAAGAAATCCGGCAAGGTGAATAATGAAGAGATAGCGAACGTGGTTATGCGGGAAATTTCCGCGTTAAAAGAAGAAATGGAAGATTCTGCAAAGTAAGTAAAACAAACAGAGACGACTTCCTATTGAAGGATAGAGAGTCGTCCCTGTTTATTCTATGGGGTTCTTTAGAAAAATATTGCAACTTTTCACAAAAGACGGTACAATGAGTGGTCAAAAAATCGTACAAAAGGAGTTGAGTTGGTAATGGAAACAGAAAAGAAAAACGATAGTTTTATCGAAGAACTATCACAAATGTATGAGGATAGTATCTCTGATATCAAGGAGGGACAGCTCTTAAAAGGAAAAATAGTCCAAATTAGCGATAAGGACATTCTTGTTGATGTGGGATATAAATCTGAAGGGGTTGTTCATAAATCTGAGTTTTCGGATCCGGACGAATTGGAACTTGGTGGAGAGATCGATGTAATGCTTGAGTCCAAAGAGAATGATATGGGCATGGTTGTTCTTTCTCATGAAAAGGCGAAAAGGTTCAAGGGTTGGCAGAATATCATTGAAAATTACAAGGAAGGTGATGTTTTGCACGGTAAAGTTTTTAAAAAGGTTAGAGGCGGATTTATGGTTGATGTCGGTATGGAAGCATTTTTACCGGCTAGCCTTTCGATGATGCAGGACTCCGGAGGCGGGGATAATCTGTTGGGAGAGAAACTGGATTTCAAGGTTGTTAAAATTAACATTCCGCGAAAAAACATTGTTCTATCCAGAAAAGAAATTGTTGAAGAAAAACGCAAAGAAGAGAAACAGAGCATTTTAGAATGCTTAAATAAAGGTGATGTCGTTAAGGGTGTTGTCCGAAACATAACGGATTTCGGCGCGTTTGTAGACATCGGAGGCGGGATAACGGGTCTATTGCATATCACTGACATCAGTTGGGGGCGTATAAATCATCCCAGCGAAATGTTGAAAGTGGGAGACAATCTTGAAGTAAAGATATTGGATTTTGATAAAGCTAACGTGAGAGTGTCTCTTGGTTTGAAGCAAGCCGCGCCTAACCCGTGGGAAGATATTGCAATGAAATATCCTGAAGGTTCCGTAACCCGTGGTAAAGTCGTTAATATCATGCCTTACGGAATTTTTGTGGAGCTTGAAAAGGGGATTGAAGGCTTGATCCACATATCGGAGTTCTCGTGGTCTAAAAAAATCGGGCATCCCAGTGAAAAATTTAAGACCGGAGACAAAGTGGAGGCGGTAGTTTTAAAAATTGATAAAAACAGCCAAAAACTCTCTCTTGGCATAAAACAGCTCGGAGATGATCCATGGAAAGATGTGGACACGCGGTATAAGGTCGGAGACCGCGTTAAGGGTGTGGTTAGTGCCGTGACGGATTACGGAGCGTTTGTAGAACTTGAAAAGGGAGTGGAAGGGCTTGTTCATGTTTCAGATCTTTCCTGGACGAAGAGGGTCGCGCATCCGAAAGACCTTATGAAAAAGTCAGAGGAGATAGAAGCTGTTGTTTTGAACGTGGATGAACAGAACAGGAGAATAGCGCTCGGAGTGAAACAGCTCGGGGTGGATCCTTGGGACGAGATTATCAAAAAATATGAACCCGGGACAATTTCGGATGGAAAAGTTACAAACATTACAAATTTCGGCATGTTTGTGGAACTTGAAGATGAGCTCGAAGGTCTTCTTCATGTATCTGAAATTAATCTCGCGCCTTCGGAAAGAATGGAAGAGAAATATAAAGTGGGTGATGTTCTGAAAGTTAAAGTCATACACATAGACGGCGTGCAGAAAAAGATAGCGCTTACAAGCAAAGAGTTTGACGGCGAAAGTGATAAAAAGACCGATGCCGGTGAAGCTCAGAATGAAGTTAAAGAAGAAGTCCCTATCGCTCCTTCGGAAGCGTTCGGAGATTCTGCTGAGACTATTCAGGATCCTGAACCGAAGGAAGCTTCCAAAGAAGATCAGCAGGTAGAAGACAAAGCTGATTTGGCAGAAGAAAACAGCGTGCCACCGGCGGAAGATTCTCAAGAAGAGAACAAGGATAGCGAGTAGAAGATAGAGTTAAGCACGATAAAAAAAGGGGGAGAAAAGGGACTGTACCTTGAAAGCAGGTACAGTCCCTTTTCTCCCCCTTTCTCTTCTCCCTCCCCATATCAGCGGTCAAAAAAAGGGTTTTTGCCGGTGGCGGATAGGGGAATTCCTATTGCTATGACTACTTTTTTGCTTAGGACGCCGCATTTGATCGCGGCTTTGCCTATTGAATACATTAGGCGGTTATCGATGTGGAAGTTCGCGGCGAGAGCCGCGGCGCTTCCTAACGCGATGCCTAGATCCAGAGAGTTATAAGCGCAGACGCCGTTTTTCTTTTCAAGTTCACGGCATGTAGGGTATCCGCAGAAACCGCAGTTTAAGCCCATCGAGTTTTTCTTTGTACCGATTAAAACCACATAATCGATATCTTTAATGTTTTCAGCGTCGCGTTTCATGCCGCCGGCGTTTTTTTCTTTTCCGATTTTTTTCATTTCCTCGCGCACTTTTTGTATGTCTTTTTTGTTTAGGATAATGATTTCCAGATTATCCCGGCCTTTTGCTTTTGGCGCCGTGCGTGCGGCGGCGCACATAAATTCCGCAACGTGTTTGACGGCGCTGTTTTTTATGGTGGTGTATTTTTTTGGCATATGATTTTCTCCTTTTTTTATCGACCAATTGCACCTCGTATGTCCCCAAGAAACAGTCTGAACACATAAATACACGCACTTATTTCGTAGTTTAAAATGTGCAATTAATTAACGTAATTGGTATTA